>JBHPEK010000024.1:0-2216 GCA_042577045.1 Patescibacteria group bacterium | reverse complement strand
ATTATCTTAGCAATAGGAGGAATTGCTTTGTCTGAAATTTCTATCAAATCCAAACCCTTTGCTTCGGCCATTTCAAGTGCCTTGGAGGTTTTAACTACACCAATGTTTCCCTCTTCTTCATCTATAAGTCTTACTTCCTCTGCTCTTATTTCATTATTTATCTTTGGTCTTTTTGCCATCTATTTTCCTATTTTACTTTTTCGATTACCTTATTAAACACTTCCGGTTCTTTTTCTGCCAACTGTGCTAACATTTTTCTGTTCAATCCTATTTTGCCCACCTTAAGCATATTTATAAATTTGCTATAAGGAATTCCCTGCTGTCTGGTTCCCGCATTTATTTTTATCTGCCAAAATTTTCTGAAAACTCTTTTCTTTTTTCTTCTATCGTTAAAGGCATGAGTATAAGCGTGCAAGATAGCCTCCTTAGCTTGCTTCTCTTTAGACTTTCTGCCCCACTTATAACCCTTTGTTTGTTTCAAAACATTTCTACGTCTCTTTGTTGAAATTGTTCCTCTTTTTATTCTAACCATAATATTATTTAAACGGTAAAAACCTACTTAAATTTTTGTTAGTAATTCCAAAAATCCTAGTTCTCTTCTTTTTCATCTGTCCTTTTCTGTCTTCTTTGGCGTTGAAATGTCCCATTCCTGGTTTGCGCTGAACAATCTTTCCTTTTTTAGTAAGTTTCAACCTCTTTTTATATGATTTGTTTGTTTTCACCATCATATTTTTTATTTATATTTTTTTGACCTGAAGGAAGTCTAGTTCAACAGGCGTCTCTCTTCCAAACATAGAAACCAAAACCTTAATTTTACCTCTTTCCTCGTCAGTGCTTTCCACCCGACCTTCAAAATCTTTAAAAGGCCCGTCAGTTATTTTAACCTGCTCGCCAATCACAACATCCAATTTATATTTTGGCTCCTTTACTCCCATTCTTTCAAATAAATTGTCTACTTCTTCCTTTCTAAGTGGCGCTGGTGTGGTGCCTGAACCAACAAAACCGGTTACTCGTGGCGTATTTCTCACTACATACCAAGAATCGTGAGTAACAATCATTTCTACCAGCACATATCCAGCATAAAGTTTCTCTTCAACAATTTTTCTTTTACCTGCTCTTATTTTAATTTTCTTTTCCGTAGGAACAATTACGCTAAAAATCTTGTCTTCCATTCCTAAAGATTCTATTCGTTGTTTTAAATTTCTAACCACAGCATCCTCATATCCAGAATAAGTATGAAGAGCATACCAATTTCGGTCTTTTTCTTTAATTTCTTCTTTTTGTTCCACTTCTTGTTCCATGTATATTATAAAATAAATGTTTGTAGCAAGTACGAAAAAACTTTATCAAAAAATCCCAAAAGAACAGCAACTGCCAAAGAAATTCCAATAACCAACAGGGTGGAGTTTATTGTCTGCTTCTTTGTTGGCCAGTTCACCGAGCTAAGCTCAGATCTGGTGCCCTTTAAATAATTAATTAATTTGCTAAACATATTGATAAAAATCCATTTTAAAAAGGCCTCCCGGCCCCATTACCTACTATTATATATAAAACCAAAAAAAGGTCAACAAACTTTAAAACAATGATATAATAAACTCATGGCACTAGTAGAAAACAAGAAAGCACATTTCGACTATGAAGTGCTTGAAAAGTACGATGCAGGCATTAAATTGCTTGGTTTCGAAGTAAAATCTCTCAAAATGAAGAGGGGGAATATTGCTGGTGCTCATGTAATTATTCGCGGGGGTGAAGCATTTATAGTAGGCATGGACATACCCCCCTACCAGCCAAACAATACACCAAACGACTATGACACAGCGCGAACGCGGAAACTGTTAATAAAAAAAAGTGAAATTGAAAGATTGGCAGTAAAAGAAACCCAGAAAGGATTGACTTTGATTCCATTAAGCATCTACACTAAAGGAGGCCTTATAAAACTTTCTTTTGCCGTAGCGAAAGGTCTCAAAAGGCACGACAAGAGATGAAAAAATAAAAGAAAGAGAAACAAAGCGAGTTATAGAGAGACATTTGAAAAATTTTTAATAACGGGGGTGTCTGGAATTGAAAGGAGCTTTAATTTTTTGCTTGCAAGCAGAGTATGGTGGTATTCTCTTTAATCATCTGCCAAAAAACAAATGCAGAAAGACAACCTGCTTTAGCTTACGCTTAAGTCGTGAGCCGCTTATCTTCTGAGTTCCCATAAGAAAAAATAAGCG
>JBHPEK010000023.1:0-2268 GCA_042577045.1 Patescibacteria group bacterium | reverse complement strand
GCTTTTTTATTCTTTTCTAAAATATTTTTTGCAGAAAGATAAGCTTCTTTCAAAAACCTGCTAACCTCTTTATCTACCAAAGAAGCTACATCTTCAGAGTAATCTTTTTCTCTTCCTATATCCTTTCCAAGAAATACCATTTCACTTTGACCACCCAAAGCAATTGGACCAATTTTTTCAGACATACCATATCTAGTAACCAAAGCTCGCGCAATGTCAGTTGCTTTCTTGAGATCATTTGCCGCACCAGTGGTAATTTCACCAAAAACAATTTCTTCAGAAGCATATCCACCCAAAGCAACAGCTAGCTCATCCAAAAAATGAGACTTAGTATACAAATACTTTTCTTCGATTGGCAACTTCAAGGTATAGCCCGCTGCTCTCCCCCTAGAAACAATAGACACCTTATGAACCAGGTCTGCATTTGGTAAAATAGCCGATACCAAAGCATGGCCTGCTTCGTGATAAGACGTAATCTTTTTTTCTTCCTCGTTCAAAATATGACTTTTTCTTTCTGGGCCAAGCATAACTTTTTCAATAGACTTAATTAAATCAAGTTGAGTTAGTTCTTTTCTTCCCTCTCTCGCAGCCAAAATTGCTCCTTCATTCATCAGATTCTGTAAATCAGCTCCAGAAAAACCTGGAGTACGTTCGGCAATTCTTCTTAATTCAACATCTTTAGCTAAAGGTTTTTTGCGAGAATGAATTTTTAAAATTTTATCCCTATCTCCAATATCAGGCACGTCCAAAATAACTTGCCGATCAAACCTACCAGGTCGCAAAAGTGCTGGGTCTAAAACATCGGGCCTGTTGGTTGCTGCCATAACTATCACTTTTTCGTGTGGCTCAAAACCATCAAGCTCAACTAAAACTTGGTTTAAAGTCTGCTCTCTTTCATCGTGCCCCCCTCCTAGTCCTGCACCTCTGTGTCGGCCAACAGCATCTATTTCGTCAATAAAAATTATTGCTGGTGCCATCTTTTTTGCCATCTTAAACAAATCTCTTACTCGCGATGCGCCAACTCCAACAAACATTTCCACAAACTCTGAACCAGAAATATGAAAAAATGGTACACCAGCTTCTCCAGCTACAGCGCGCGCTAAAAGAGTCTTTCCTGTTCCTGGTGCACCCATTAAAAGAACGCCTTTTGGAATACGTGCACCAATGTCTAAAAACTTTTGAGGGCTCTTTAAAAAATCCACAATTTCTAAAAGCTCACTTTTGGCCTCCTCCACTCCTGCTACATCTTTGAATGTTATTTTCTCTTTCTTGTCGTTTGGTTCAACAACCTTCGCTTTAGATTGTCCAAAATTGAAAGCTTGCAAAGCGCTACTTTTTGCCTGGCGTGCAATAAACCAAAAGAAAATTAAAATAAAGAAAATTGGTAAAATAAAAGGCAAAAGCGCCCCCAACCAAAACACAAAACCAGTTGGATTTTTAATATCAATACCTACTTCAGCAAGTTTTTCTTTTGAAACACCATAATTAACTAATGTTTGAGTTAAAGAATCTTCCACTTCTTTCTTGGAAATTTTTTCGCCACCATCTATTAAAGAGACCTCTAATGTGTCCCCCTTAACTATAATTTTTGAAACATTGTTAGCATTAATTTCTTTCGCCAAGTCAGAGATAGCAATTTCTTCCTTATTCATTTTCTGTTCAACAACAATAGAATAGACAGCAGTAAGAAGCATCATTATAAAAAGCGCAGTCAAAATATGCCTGCTAAACGACATTTCGGGCTTCTTTTTCCCTTTCTTTTTCTTTTTTGCTTTTACCATTACCCCAAAATTATACGTAAAAACCCCTAAAATAACAAGTGTTATAAACAATAATCTCTCCTAGATATTAAAATAAAACACTTATTCCATTTGACCTATTTGTCACGATCGTAGTATTTAGGTAAAATGGAAACATGCCCAAACACACTCCTATTAAATTTGAAGTAACACTTGAAACAAACCTAAAAAAGGAGCTTCTTAAATCTATAAAAGAAAATAAAAATGCAAAAAATACTTTAAATGCTACTCTAGCCCTGATTGCATTCGGTGGAATTTTAACTTTTGGCGCCGCAATGCCAGGAGCATTTTCTGTTTTTACTCAAGTAGCAAAGCAACGTAAAAAACAAAAATACGAAGATTATCAAAAAATTTGGAGAAACTTTAGCAAACTAAAAAAACGTGGTGATCTGAAATTCGTAAAAGAAAAAAACGGCTATCTTGTTTACAAACCAACTAAAAAAGGACTGGAGAGAATAAAAAAATTAAT
>JBHPEK010000022.1:0-2943 GCA_042577045.1 Patescibacteria group bacterium | reverse complement strand
CAAAAACAAGAAATCTAGAACAAGAGCTAGTTCTTGCTCAAAGAAAAGCGGATTTGGACAAAAAATTCTAAATTATTTTTTAAAGATCCAAGGATTTAATAATCTCCTTATGAACATCCTCCACGCTTTGTTCGCCATTTATGGTAACAGTACTGCCATGCTCTTTCAAGTAATTTATACCGGGCATAGTGCGGTCGTTGTATTGCTGAATTCTTACGGCCACCTCTTTCTCTCCATCCAAACCTTTTTTCTGCAAGATTCCATCTCCTTCTGGGCACTTGTCGCCAACCTCTATCTCCTCAAATCTTTTACTAAAAGTGTGGTTCTCGTCCACACTGCAAACCAACCTCTCACCTGCTCGTCTTTTTAATTCTTCTTCTGAAATTTCCATTACCACCGTAACAACATTTTCTGCACCAACAATCTCACCCAAGATTTTGGGTAGCCTTTCTGCTTCATATAAAGTTCTTGGTGAACCAGAAAATATAATACCTTTTTCACCAGACTCCAAAAGCTCAATGGTTCTTCCTTTCTGAACCTTGTTTAAAAGCCATTCCGGTTCATACAGCTCACCCTTATCGTAGTTCACTTTTTGTTGAGCTGTTTCTGCGTCATCTAGATGTTCTTCGATATACTTTAATCCCTCATCGCCCGTCACAAACTTATAAAAGCCTGTTTTTTCGGCCAAAAGGTTGAGTTGAGTGTCTTTCCCAGCCCCCGGCGGACCAATTAAAAATATAACCTTTTTATCGTTCATTGAATTCATTATAACACCCCCAGTTTTAAATGTGCAAAGCTTTTGTCCAATTTTTTCTTTTGTCCAATTTCCAAACTCAGCATTTACATACGATCGTATGTAAATGCTGAGTTACCAAATACCACACAAAGTCGATGTAGATTACTCGTATTCGCGCATTACGACTTGAGATTGAATTTGCTTGATGGTTTCTAGAACCACTGAAACAACAATCAAAAGCGCAGTACCGCCAATAGTCAAACTTACCATACCTGTAATTGCACGCATTCCAAGTGGAAGCACAGCAATAAGTCCCAAGAAGATAGCACCAACCAAAGTTATTCTAGTTAAAATTTTAGAAATATATTCTGCCGTAGATCGCCCCGGCCTGATGCCAGGAATAAAGGCACCGCTTTTTTGTAAGTTTTTAGAAATAGCTTCTGGGTCAAAGGTAACTGCTGTATAAAAGTAAGTGAAAAGGAAAACAAAAATGAAATACAGCGAGGCATAAATCCAAGGATTATTAAAGAAGCCGTTAATCGCAACTAAAACAGCTTGCACTGTAGGGTTGGCAACTCCAGATAAAATACCAGTTAACATTTGAGGGAAAAGTAAAATGGAAAGCGCAAAAATAATAGGAATCACACCTGCCTGATTAACTCGCAGTGGTAAGTAGGTAGACACTCCACCGTAGACTCGCATCCCTCTCACTCTTTTGGCATAGGAAACCGGTATCGGTCTCTGTGCTTCGGTAATCAGCACCACCCCAGCAATAATTAAAAATGAAGCAACCAAAAACCCGACATACATAGGTAACTGAGAATAGTCAAAGTTAAGAAGAAGCTGTTGAATTGAATTTGGAATACCAGACACAATACCCGCAAAAATCATTAAAGAAATTCCATTCCCTATTCCGTGTTCAGTTATCAATTCACCTAACCACATCAGAAACACTGCTCCAGCAGTAACAATAACTACGTTTAAGATGCGATCGTAGGTAGAAATGCCAAACAAAACTCCCTGCCTTTCCAAAATAGCCAAAAGAGCAAACCCCTGCATACAAGCCAAAGGCACAGTAAGATATCTTGAAATTTGGTTAAATTTTTGTTTTCCTGCAGGACCTTCTTCTTGATAAATTTCTTTCAAACGGGGGAAAATCATAGTCAAAAGTTGCATAATAATGGAAGCCGTAATATATGGCCCCACACCAAGCATAACAATAGATAAATTAGACAAAGCTCCACCGGAAAACAAGTTTAAAAGCCCAAAAAATTGATTACCTTTCAAAAACGAGGCCAACTTATCAAGATCTATCCCTGGAATTGGAATAGTTGCTCCCAATCTAAAGATTGCCAAAATAAGCAAGACGAATAAGATCTTTTTTCTAAGATCAGCGTCTTTGAAAATCAGTTTTACTTTGTTTAAAAACTTTTCCATATTTATTTTATTGTCCCACCTGATTTTTTAATTTTTTCTATTGCTGTTTTAGACATTTCTACACCAGAAAAATTAATTTTCTTACTCAAATTACCAAATGCAAGTATCTTTACCTTCGGAAACTTTCCCTTAGATTTACTTATCATTTTCTTTTCCAAAAGAGTCATCAAGTTAACCTCCTCGCCAGCCTCAAACTTACTGGAAACATCTTTCAAGTTAACAGCAGTTGGTTTAGTTTTGATAGAACTAAACCGATACCCACGGTGTTTGGGTATTCTTTTAATAATATCTCTAAGTTGAGGTCTAATTTTTCTTCCTGCCCTAGATTTCTGACCCTTTAGTCCTTTTCCAGAATATGTCCCTCTCTTTCCTCCTCGCCCAATTCTTTTCTTACTTTTTGTTTTGCTTTTTGGTTTTAGTTGATGCAGTTGCATACTTTGTTTAAATTCGAAATTCGAATATCGAAATTCGAAACAATAATTAAATTATAAATCTTAAACTTTTTTTGATTTTGGATTTTTAGATTTTGGGTTTGTTTCGGATTTCGT
The DNA here is from genome assembly GCA_042577045.1 of Patescibacteria group bacterium. GTDB lineage: Bacteria > Patescibacteriota > Minisyncoccia > JAHISW01 > Tagabacteraceae > JBHPEK01. The sequence goes on along the minus strand of JBHPEK010000022.1, from coordinate 222 downwards.
ACTTCGTGCTTCGGGTTTTAGCTTTCGCAAAGCGCCAATGGTTGCTCGAGCTGTGTTCAACTTATTTTTACTTCGTGAAATAACCTTAGCCGAAACATCATTCACTCCTGCCAAGTCTAATACTATTCTAACGGAACTACCAGCAACCAGCCCACGACCTGGCTTGGTTGGTCTCATTGATACTCTGGCTTGTGTAAATTTTGCCTCTGTTTCATGCGGAAT
>JBHPEK010000021.1:0-3185 GCA_042577045.1 Patescibacteria group bacterium | reverse complement strand
AAAACTCAACAACAAAGTCTATTTCATCTCGGCAAGGATAAGGAAAAACAAACACACTTTTTTGCAGTTCGCGAAATCCTAGTTCTTGTAATTTATTACGTAGCGCATCTCTCGCATTTCTGCGTTTTTCTGGAACATCAAACAAAACAAGTCTCCATTTGCCATCCCAAATATTTGGTTTTTTTATCTCCATTTCATCAATTTTGAATTCAAACGCCCTTTTCTTTCCTTCTTCGCTTAAAACAACTTGAATTGAACCATCTGCTTTTTCTTTCCACTCAACCAAACGATCTCTATAAAATTCTCTAATAATACGATATAAATATTGTCGATCTATATCTTTCCACTCTTTGGATAATTCTTTAAATATATAAAAATGCATCATTGGTGATGGTGTCAATCCAAGCGCAAACCCAGCCTGTAACAAAAGTATTACTTTTCGTTTGGTCGGACTGACTATTTTTTTTATTTTATTCTTCTTTTTCTTCATTTCCTCACTAATTAATATTTTCATTAGCTTATACCAAAAACTTACGATCGTGAGTGGTTGGTATAATCTATTTTAATATAGTATATATCTTCCGAGAAAAATTGCAAAATAAAAAATTGCAAAATAAAAAAAGCGCACTGTAACTACGGGGCACTTTTGATTTCTTTACCCAAAACAATCTGGGCAAATTTTCTTACGATTTTCTTTTATAAGCGCAAATGGACCCTGTTTCAAAAAACCCCATTCATGCTTAAATAGATGCACATGAAAAGCCCACCCTGTTAATGTTTCTCCTTTCAACAACACCCGGACTGACTTAATATGAAAAACAAGCAAACAAACAATATACCCAAAGAGCCAAATAATTAAAAACCACAAAAACAAATCAATCAGCATTGACATTACAGACTCCTTTTTTGGTCTTTTTCCCTATTTCAATCCGTCTTGAATATACCCCAGAAGTTCTTTGATGGCAACTCTTTTTTGTTTTCCTGTGTCCCTGTCGCGGACGGTTACTGTGTCGTCTTCCAAGGTATCAAAGTCTATGGTTACACAATATGGCGTACCAATTTCATCTTGCCTTCTATATCTTTTTCCAATGTTGCCGTTATCATCAAACATTATTGGAGAAATGTCTTTTCTAATCATCTTGTGAACTTCCCGAGCCTTATCAACCAAGTCTAGTTTGTTTTTGAGAAGAGGAAAAACAGCCACCTTAACTGGCGCAATTTGTGGCTTCAACTTGAGAAAAACACGTTTTTCTCCACCCAATTCATCTTCAGTATAAGCACTATCTAAAATAGCCAGCACTGTTCTCCCAACCCCAAAAGTTGGTTCCACCACGTGCGGAATAAAAGTTTCCTTGGTCTCCTCATCAAAATAATCTAATTTGTGGTTTTTCAAATCATGATCTGTTCGGTAAGCCAAGCCATAAAGTTCTTTCCTGCCAAAAGGGAAGTCATATTCAAAATCAACTGTTCTCTTTGAATAATGTGCCCTGTCGTCTTCTGGTACTTCTAGCTCATGAACCTTTTTCTCATCAATTCCCACATCCTTAATCCAATTCCACATTTCTTCTTTCCAAAATTCAAAATGTTTTTCCCACTCACTCTCTCTAACAAAATATTCAAACTCCATTAGGTCAAACTCTCTAACTCGGAAAAGAAAATCTCTAGGAGAAATCTCATTTCGGAATGACTTTCCTATTTGTGCCAAACCAAATGGAAGTTTTGGATGAAAAGAATCAATTACATTTTTAAAATTAACAAACATTCCTTGAGCTAATTCTGGTCGTAAATAAACATCTGTAGCTTCTTCTTCTTTGGCCCCCACCTTTGACTTAAACATAGTGTTAAACTTTTCTTCCCCCAAAGGATCAGTAAAGTTTTCCAAATGTCCGGAAGCCTTCCAAACTGCTTCTGGCATAATAATACTGCTGGAGATTCCGTAGATATCTTCTCTCTCGCTAACAAATTTTTTCCACCAAGCTTCTTTAATGTTATAGAGCATTTCCGCCCCCAATGGCCCATAATCCCATGTTCCCGCCAATCCTCCATAAATTTCTGACCCTAAATAAACGAAACCTCGCCTCTTTGCCAAAGACACTATTTTCTCCATTTTGTTATCTTTTTCCATATTTTTTATTCTATAACACTACCCAATAAACTATTATTATTAATCTCACTTATTGATTTTATTGTCAAAATCCCAGATAAATCCCTTAAAATGGTTCCTGTAAAGGTATCTTTACCTTCAAAAGAAGCCCTGGAAAGAATTTCTGGCGAACTACCCAACTGATTCAATGCAGGGACAAAAGATACCTGAAAACTAACTTCTTCCCCAGGAAGCACTGCACCAGAGCCAGCCTTTATATTATCCACTCTCCAAGCAATCTCCCCGGTGGAAGGATTGTAAGAAACGTTTTCACCCATTGGATCAATTTCTCCAACCCAAGATACATAAGAAGGCATTGTGGCCCGAATGACAGAATTAGAAATATCATTATAAAGATTCTCTACGGTCCAAAATATTGTATAGACAGTCTTCTTGCCAACCTGCGGTGGCAATGAACCAGAAGTATAAACAATTCTAGATGTTAGCTGTGCATCTGTTGAAATTTTAAGCTCTCTAGACACCGTACTTCTAACCTGCGCCCCTTGTCCACCATTACCGGTTTTAGATCCTGTCATTTCCCCATCCAATACTAAAGAAAAGTTTTTGTCACTTTGAGAAAAAACTGGAATTACATCTTTCAGTGAAAAAGAAAAGTTAACCAAACCTTCTTCTCCAGGAGCAATCAAGTTAAGTTTAGAAAAACTGGATGAGTTCCAAACGATTGAAGTATCAAACCCCCGGTAAAATCCATTGTCCGAAGTAATTGTTTTTTCATCTACTGCTACTCCCTTAAGTTTTACGCTAATAATGGCATCGCGAATTTCATTATTTGTTTTGTTTTTCCAAGGAACAGACACCGACACTTTGCCACCGCTAGAAACATAATTTACGTCTTTTCCACTAATTAAAAAACTCAAATTAAAAAACGATCTCTTCAAGAGCACCGAGCTTGCCACAGAATCAAAACTGACCAACTCTTCCTTCTCGTCTAAACTTCCCACCAAAGCACGAAATGTTAATTCAGTTAAATCCTGACCCTCAATAGTACCTGTAAACTCTAAGATTCTTTTTTCCTGAGGCA
>JBHPEK010000020.1:0-3781 GCA_042577045.1 Patescibacteria group bacterium | reverse complement strand
CAAACTTTTGTCTATTTTCACAGGTTCAATTACTATTTTATGATCTTTAGAGCTGATATTTATTAGATCGCCACTATTTAGCCCGAAAACATTCCTAATCTTTTTAGGTATAGTAACAGTCCCTCTTGATTGTATTTTTGTAATAGCATTCATAATTTATTTAATATAGCAGATAATCTGCATTTCTGCAAGTTACTCTAAATTAATTGGTAATTCTACGAAGAATGTTGAACCCCTGCCAACTCCATTAGATTTTGCCCATATCTTTCCATTGTGATCTTCGATTATCCTCTTAGCAACATAAAGCCCCAACCCAGCGCCGTCAACATGCATCTTGGAGACATCGGATGCTCTGGTAAATTTTTCAAATATTTTATTTACTTCTTCTTCAGAAATTCCGACACCTGAATCTTCAACTTTAATTAATACAAATCCTTCTTTTTCGCGCAATAAAGATATTTTAACGAATCCTTCATTGGTATACTTAATAGCGTTATCTAGTAGATTAGAAACTACTTGGTGTATCTTATTTTTGTCTGCCTTGACGTCGAAACCATTCCCCTTCTTTAGAAACTCTAATTTGATAATCTGCGCCTTTTTGTTGTTTGCTTTTGATCTGTTTTTTAAAACATTTCTTCGTAGTGTTTCGTGTCCTACAAAAGTACCAAAATTTATTCCGATTTCCGTTTTATCTAGTTGCTCCAAAAAATCTTTTAAAGTTTGCCAATTTAAATTTAGCTGAGATGTGTCTACCCATTTTTCTAGAGTTTCTAGGGATTCTTTTTTAACAAAGGGTGCCAAAGACGAACCACCGTGTCCACCAATTATGGTAGTAACTCCTTGACGGAGAAAACTTTCTTGTTTGGGACTAGAAAAAATTGTCCAGTGATTGTCTGAGTGTGTTGTTAGGTCTATGAATCCTGGAGTAATGTAAAGATTTGAAGCATCAATTACTAGTTTGGCATTTTTTTTCTGTAGGTTCCCAATTTTCGCTATTTTTTCATTGTTAATAGCGATGTCTGCTTTTATTGCCGGCATTTTTGTGCCATCTATAATGGTGCCATTTTTTATTATTACCGAGTACATTTAACCTATTAGAACAATTACCATTCCTATTATAGCAAAGACAATGCTGATAACCCAGAAGCGCATGGTAACTTTGTAGGCTGGCCAACCCTTGCCTTCGTAGTGGTGGTGAATGGGGGCAGCTAAAAATACTTTCTTTCCTCGAATTTTTTTTGAAAAAATTTGAATTATATCTGACCCAGAAGCCATGACAAGCGGAAAAGCAATTATGGGTAGAACTAAAACTGAATCAGTAAAGAATGCCACAATCGTTAGAACTACTGTTAAGCCAAGCATTCCCGTTTCTCCCATGTAAAATCGAGCAGGTGGTATGTTGAACCATAAGAAGGCCAAGATAGCTCCTGTGATTACTGCACAAAAAGTAGCTAAATCTATTTGATTTTGAAAAAAGGCAATTCCAGTATAGGCAGCAAAAATGGCAGCCAATACTCCACCAGCAAGACCATCTAATCCATCGATTACTCCCCCACTAAAAACAGCAAGCATAACTATAATGAAAAATGGTATAAAAAATATTCCAATTTCTACGGGCCCTAAGAATGGTACTAAAACACTACTAATCTCTAACTTAGAATAAAACCACCAAGCTCCTACAAGACCAATTAATGCGACTAGAAAAACTCTCTTCATTAAACTAAGCCCTCCGCCGATATATTTTCCTTTACCACGAACCTGTAAAATATCATCCACCAAACCAATGAGGGAGGCAACAATTAACCCAAAAAGAGGAAGCCATGTTTGGGAACGACTTAAGAAGTTTAACTTTTCTGTAAGAGGAACAGGAAATAATTTAAAAATTACCCAGAAAAGAAATGCTACCAGCGTGGCACTAAACCAAATCAAGATACCACCCATGCGCGGTGTTCCAATTGTTTTTTTGGCATGAAGTTTGTTTATTAAGGTGGCATCTTCACCGGTAATAGTTTTCTTATTGGCTTGTTTCTTCCAGGCTTTGTATTTGTATAGATAATGAGCTAGAACTGGCGCCAGAAAAAAGCCAATAAAAAAAGTAAAGGCAGATAAACCAAAAACTTTTAGAATGTTAAGTCCCATACCCTAAAAATACCTTAAAAAATCACTTTCTGCAATTATTTTAGGGTTTTATTTTGCGAATTGGTTGTAGAGGGTTTTTACATCTTCAAAGCGGCCATCGATGCTAGAGCCTAGTACGGTAATAATCATTGGGTGATTTAATCCTTTGCTAACCACAATGGTTAAATTGCCTCCTGCCAAATCACTAAAACCAGTTTTTCCTCCAAAAAAGACAGGAATAACATTCACAATATCATTGGTATTTTTAAATGTTCGGTCACCTAAACTCAAGTAATCTTTTGTGGTGGGCTCTAAAAGATCTGGATAGTTTATTAGGATGTATTTTATTATTGAAGACATTTCTTTACAGGTTCCATAAGCTCCGGCAAGGTTTTCTGAAATATCTAGGCCGGTAGCATTTATAAAGTAAGTTTTTTTCAAACCCATTTCAAGAACTTTTTTATTCATTATTTCTACAAATTCTTTATCGGTTATTTCTAGCCCAGGTTTTAAAGAAGAAGCGACGGCATAGGCAGCATCATTGGATGAAGAAATAAGCATAATTTTGAGAATGTCGGATAAGTTCCATTTTTCTTGCATAATTAAACCACTGTCCCCTTCTTGCAGGAGTGCTTCTTTTGATATTTCAACCAAAGTAGAAGGAAGAAGATTTTCTTTTGCCACTATGGCTGTCATTAGCTTGGTTAGGCTGGCCAATGGTCGCTGAGTGTCTGCGTTTAGTTCATAGATAAAACTATTGTTAAGAATATCAAAAACACATGCCGACAGGGCTTCTATTTGAAAAGGAATTTCTTGTGTTGTTGCAATTTCACTAGAGCCAGGGTTTTCTTTTTGGGAAACTTCAAAAATTTGAGTTGTTTCAGGATAAGATGGCATTAATAAATTTAAAGCCAAGAGTGTTGTGGCGGCTCCGATTATTCTAAATAGATTCAATAGCATTTTTTATGTTTTGTTTTAACTCTTCAAAATTTGGTAAATCTTCTTTTTTTGAAATTCCTAAAAATTGAAGAAGTTCAATTGATGGTGTATAAAAGTAACCCCTTTTATTTTTGGGGCTTGGTTTTTTGTTAATAAGCCCTCGAATTAGCAAGCTTCTTAGTGTGAAAGTAGAATTTACGCCACGGACATAATCAATTTCTGGCCTACTAGCCCCATCATTGTATAAGATAATTGCCAAAACTTCCAGACCGGCCTTTCCTAAATTTTTGTTTAGCTCTTCTTTGGCAATTTTTTCACAATAGACAGAAGATTCTTTGGAAGTTCCTAGCATAATTTTTTCACCATCTTTTAAAAGCACTATTCCTCGGTTTTCAATGTTTTTCTCAAGTTCTATTATTGCTTCTAAGACTTCTTCTTTTTTGCACTCCAAAATTTCGGCCAGTTGACTTACTTTCTGTGGTTCTCCAGCTAGAAAAAGAATGGCTTCTAAGTGTTTACTTAACATAATTTATTTTTACTTATTTTAATTTCTCCAAAAGCTTTGTCTTGTTTTACTATTATAAATCCTCTTCTTGTTAATTCAAGAAGCGCTAAAAAGCTAACCACTAAATCTATTTTTTCACAGTCTTTGCTTTTGTTTACATCCGAAAAGCAGATCAAAATTCTTCCTTCAACACGTTTTATTAGATCGTCTATTTTTTGT
>JBHPEK010000019.1:0-4054 GCA_042577045.1 Patescibacteria group bacterium | reverse complement strand
TTATTTCAACTATCGAAGTTCAACTTCGATAGTTGGATTTTGGGATTGGTTTTGATTTCTCTTGGAATAGGACTTCTTTATTACGAAATTAAAACTACTCCTCCCGACATGTCTGCTTTAGAAAATAAGATCAACCAACGTGTTTCTTTGGAGGGAATTGTGGTAGATGAGCCAGATGAAAGGGAAAATTACACCAGGCTTGTTGTGGAGGTAGAGAAAGGTGTTAATTTGCTAGTAACTTCTCGCAGGTATCCAACTTTTGAATATGGTGACCAGATTAAAGTTAGTGGAGTTTTGAAGAAGCCGGGTAAATTTGATGATTTCGACTGGGGAGCATACTTGGCGAAGGATGATATTTTTTTAGAGATGTTTTATCCAGAAGTTGAATGGGTTTCTTCTGGAAATGCTTCTTGGATTAAAGAAAACTTACTGTCTTTAAAACAGAAGTTACTTTCAAACGTGTCTCAAATAATACCAGAGCCACATTCATCTCTTTTGGGTGGTTTGGTTTTTGGCGCTAAGCAAAGTATGCCAAAAGATTTACTGGAAGATTTTAGAAATACAGGAATTATTCATATTGTCGTTTTGTCTGGGTACAACGTTACCATTATTGCGGAGGCAATTATTAGGTTTTTTAGTTTCTTGCCAGCATTTTTGGGTATTAGTTTAGGGGTCCTAGGAATTGTTGGCTTTGCTTTAATGGCAGGCGCTTCAGCTACTGTAGTGAGGGCGTCTATTATGGCTATTTTAGTTCTTTTGGCGCGAGCAACTGGAAGGGTTTACGAAATTACTATTGCTCTTTTTACGGCAGGTTTTTTGATGATAGTTCACAACCCAAAAATTGTTCGTTTTGATGCATCTTTTCAGCTTTCTTTTTTGGCAACCCTGGCTCTTATATATGTAGCGCCCATTTTAGAACCATATTTAAAGTTTTTAACCAAAAAATTTCAAATAAGAGGAATTGTTACCGCTACTATTTCTACTCAAATTTTTGTTTTACCTTTGATTTTGTACAAAATGGGTCTTTTTTCTGTCGTTAGTGTGCCAGTTAATCTTTTAATTTTATTTTTTGTTCCCGCCACAATGCTTTTTGGGTTTCTAACTGCATTAACTGGTTTTGTTTCAACTTTATTTAGTATTCCTTTTGGCTGGATAACTCATGTCTTGTTAGCTTATGAATTAAAAGTAGTTGATTTATTTGCTTCTCTTCCTTTTGCATCTTTTAGTATAGACAGTTTTCCTTTATGGTTGATGTTGCTGCTCTATGTTGGGTATGCTATTTTAATTTTTAAGTATGGAAAAAATGGAAAGAATTAGAAAAAACTTTAGATATCTATTTGTCGGATTTCTATTTATCTGCGCGGTTTTTGTTTGGTATGTAGTTGTTTCTGAAAGCAGAAGCGGGCTAGCGGTAAATTTTTTAGATGTTGGGCAGGGTGATGCAACTTTTGTTCAGGCAGAGAATGGCCGACAGGTTTTAATTGACGGAGGTGAAAACAAATCTATCTTGCGCCAACTAGCAAGAGTGATTCCTTTTTATGATCGGTCTATAGATATTTTGATACTTTCTCATGCTCATGGCGATCATGTTGGCGGACTCGTGGAAGTGTTGAGGCGATACAAAATTAGCTTGGTAGTTGAGCCGTGTTTGGAAGTAGATACACCCGAGTATAAGGAGTTCGTTAAAATTATTGAGGAGAAAAATGTTATTAAAGTTTGTGCCCAGAGAGGACAGAAAATAAATTTGAGTGATGGTTTATATTTTGATGTTCTTTTGCCTGCTGGAGAGGTTGAAGGAAGGAAGGTGCATGATTCTATGCTAGTGGCTAAATTAATTTATGGAGAAGTATCCTTTTTGTTTGCGGGGGATATGGCAAAAAACTTAGAGAGTTATTTAGTGCAGGTAGATGATTTGGAAAGCAATGTGTTGAAAATAGGACACCACGGATCTGATACTTCAAGCTCAGAGATGTTTTTGGGATACGTTAATCCAGAATATGCAATTATTTCTTCAGGTGAGGGAAACAAATTTGGTCATCCACACAAAGAGACGTTAGAAAATTTAGAAAAATTTGAAATAGATGTTTTGCGAACAGATAAATTGGGGACTATAAAAATAAAAACCGACAGTGAGAGCATCAGTGTTCAATAAGAGGTGATATCAACATAATACAAAACAAAAAAATACAAATACCAGTTAACTCGCGATCGCGGACATACTTGTATTCTTTATAACGGTTGGTTTATAATGGAACTAGTGACCAAGAAATTGACTAAAGAAAAAGAGCTGGGAATTGTTTCGCAAAAAGTTTTACTTTTATTACAAGCGGGCTTGGCTTTGGGTCTTTCTGGTACACCAACTCGATATTTCAAGATTCTTAAAGAAGTTGGTGAAGAGTGGAAAGACCTAGAAAGGAGGGCTCTTCATAGAGCTATTAAAAGTCTTTACGAATCTAAATTAATTGATACACAAATAAGTGACGATGGGGTAGTTGTACTAAAACTAAACAAAAAGGGAAAGAAAAAGGTGTTAAAGTATGAGTTGTTCAATATGGAAATACCAAAGATGATTAAATGGGATGGTAAATGGAGGATTGTTTTGTTTGATATTCCAGAGAAGGATAAAAAAGATCGTGACGCTTTGAGATATCATTTAAAAAAACTACGTTTTTTTGAATATCAAAAAAGTGTTTTTGCTCATCCTTTTGACTGTAAGAATGAAATAGATTTTTTGATAGAATTTTATAACATAAGACCTTATGTAAGATTTATGATTGTAGAATCTATGGATAATGATTTACATCTTAGAAAACATTTTAATTTACAGTAAATTAAAAATGCAAGTTTACTCGCGATCGCGAACCAAGTGGTAATTGAGATGATAGAAATAAAATAAAAACCGACAGTGAGAGTGTCACCATCGGTTACTAACTTTTATTTTTTCTATACTCCCATTTCTATACTTCCATAAGTAGCCTAATGACTGCAATTATAGAAATCGCAGACCACGTAATGTTTATAGCTACTCCTTGCCACATTTTCTTGTAAATAGAAATAACAACTATAAATATACAAGCAATAAAACCAATTAAAAAATACGGAATTTCTGCCTTAATGATGTCTAGACCAAGAAGTGCCTGGCTTCCCAGAAGAGCTATTGTGCCAACCCAGCCAATGACCTCACAGGCTAGCCCAGTTTTGCTTATTTGCATTTTTTCCTCCTCAAAGATCTTTTTAATTTGAGTTTAGTGTAGTTTTTATAATAAGGGTTGTCAATTTATAAATAGTTTCTTAGAATAGGTTTATCCCCACACCAATTTCATTTGAAGAATTATGTTCTACGTTTACATATTAAAAAGTAAGAAAGATAATAATCTCTATGTGGGGTCAACAAATGATTTAAGAAAAAGATTTAAGGAACATAGTTCTGGAAAAGTAAATTCCACAAAACATAGATTGCCACTTGAACTAAAATATTACGAATCTTATGTATCAGAAGAAGATGCAAGGAAAAGAGAACATAACTTAAAACTAAGTGGTAGCGCATTAGCTCAACTTAAGAGTCGAATACAAAAAAGCCTAAAAACAAATTAAATTGGTGTAAGGATATATGGAAAGAAAAAAAGAAAGATCATTAGTTTTAGTAAAGCCCGATGGAGTACAAAGGTCTCTCATTGGAGAAATTATTAAAAGATATGAGCGAACAGGCTTAAGACTTGTTGGTTTAAAGTTTTTAGTGCCCACTGAAGAAATGGTAGAAGGACATTACCTTATAGAAGATGGTTGGCTTGAGGGTACTGGTATGAATACACTGAATACTTACAAGGAAAAAGGGCAAAAGCCGCCGTTTGAAGATCCTGTAGAATGTGGGAGATGGATTTTAGACAAAAACAAAAAATTTTTAATATCTGGACCAGTTGTAGCGATGGTATGGCAAGGTAGCGATGCAGCTGGAATAGTAAAAAAAATAACAGGGGCTACACAACCAGTGGTCGCGGATGTAGGAACTATTCGTGGTGATTTTACTATCGACTCTTATCCCTTAGCGGATGAA
>JBHPEK010000018.1:0-5238 GCA_042577045.1 Patescibacteria group bacterium | reverse complement strand
GGGTAGAGATGGTGCCGGTTTTTATTTTCTGATTTTTCCAAAATAATTTTTGATATCCACACCAGTCACAAAGAGCTGATGGGGTAGGGACAAATTCTTTTTCTTTTTTGACCAGATCGTCTATTTCATGAATAGTTTTTAAAATTTGTTTTTTGGTTTTTTCCAAATCTTCCAGAGTTCTGGTGGTTTCAATTTTTTCGTTGTGCTTCAAAAAATATAGAGAAAGTTTCAAATTTTCTGGTTTAACATGGGGCCACTTTTTAAGTAATCCTAGATTATATATAGAAAGCTGTCTGTCTGTATCGAGCATATCTTGAGAGGGCATTCTTTTTGCGGTTTTATAGTCTATGATTTCGTAGGCATCGGATTTTGGATCTTTATCTACTCTGTCTATAATTCCAGCAAGAGTGTGGCTTTCATTTCTTACTTCATCTTCAATAGTTATGCCAAAGAAAGACTCTAGCTCCAAGACATTGAAATTCCAAGGGGGGTTTTTCTTATAAAAATTTTTTATAATTGTGATACCATCTTCATAAAACACATCAGCAACCTCTTGGTCAAAGTCTGTCTTTGATTCATTCCACTTGTTTGTAAATAAATTTATCAATTCATCTACGGAAGGGTAGAGGGGTGTTCTCTCAAACATTTTTTTAAGAGTAGAATGAATGATGGTACCAAAAACTGCTTCAATAGATTTAGGAGCTTTCAATTTATCCAAGTATTGATACTTAAACTTAAGTGGACAAGTTTTGTAACTTTCTAGTGCTGAATAAGAAGTTCTCATATATCTATAGTAGCAGGGGATGAATAAAAATAAAAACATACAGTGTCGCAGAATAACCCTTTTGCGACGTTGTATATTTAAATAAAAACCGAGAGGTGCTCTTTCCTGCTACTCTCTCGGTTTTTGTTATTTACTCGCGATACCCAAACCTTACCAATGCAACGGCGACAGAGTCGAGTACATCTCTTTTCAGATCCTCTGTAAGGTTTTCTTCGCCATTTGCAATGATTTTGATGAATCCATTTTCAAGTTTAAATTGAACTTCAAAATGTCTTTCTTCGAGTTTTAGGATCAACCCAATAAGATTGCCGATAAAATTATTTATTTGTTCAGAATTTTCAACTAGATATCCCTTGGGAATTGTGATTGTTTCCATTGCCAAGCTCCTTCTCTGTTTAGGTTCATTTAAAATCTAAAAACAGGCTAGCATACACTAGCCTATTTGTAAAATTTATTGGATAAGAGTTGGTCCATCTCCCATCTTGATAGACTGCAAGTTTTCCATAAATGAAAGCCACATATAGTTGTAAAAAATTCCCCAAAGATAATTAGCTGGTTTTGCCAAATAATTTTGCCAAACATCTTTAGCTCCGTTTACCAAAAAACCAATATTATTTTGAACTGCCTTACTCTCCCAAACACCTTTTAAGTCTATACCAAAGTATCCTAGAACAATTGCTACAATTATTATTAAAATAATTAGTCTTACGAGACCCTGATTTTGCATATATTTTTATTATAACACAAGTTTATAAATTACAAATAAGAGAGTGGATTTAAGTAGGCTTTTTTGTCTGCGATGGGTATATAAGCATTTTTACAGTTTATGCTATTGGTAAACTTTGTGATTTTAACACCTTGGGTTGCATAAACCGTAAAATGTAAGTGTGGACCAGTGGCGTATCCAGTATTTCCACTGTATCCGACTATTTGTTCTCTTGAAACATTTTGCCCTACGCTAACTTTTATCAAAGAAAGGTGAGCATATAGTGTGGAAAGACCATTCTTGTGTTCTATCAATATCCACTTTCCATAAGAATAGCACCCCTTTGTGTCGTCTGTGTTTCCGATTCCTTTTACGATACCACTGGAAGCAGACTTAAGTGGTGTTCCCACTGAAGCGCGAAAATCAATTCCAGTGTGACCTCCACCGTTGTAAACTTGAGGATTTTTTGTCGCAAAGGGTGTGTTCCCAAAGTACTGAGTAATTTTTACTGTTTCTAATGGCCATGCCAAAACTCCTGAACCAACTGAAGGCAGGCTGTGTGGATCAATCTCTATTTGTAACTCAGACTCGAGCGCCAAGAGTTCTTGTTCAAAAGCTTCCTTTTTGGCAAGTTTTTCACTAAGGATTTTTTTGTAATTTTCTTCTTTATTTTTCGTTTCAGCGAGAAGATTGTTTTTAGCTCTTTTGTTGGTTTCAGAGATGCTTTTCTGGTCTCCCAGTTGAGTTTTGAGTGCAGTGAGATTGTTCTTTTCTCTTTCTTCTTCTTCTTGAGAAGTAGTCAGTTGATTTTTATATGTTCGTAGCTCCCCTAATCCAGAATTGATGTCTTCTTGTAAATATTCCATTCTTTCAAGGTTACCGAAAAAATCGGAAAGACTATTGTGTGCCAAAAGTATTTCTAAAAGAGATTGAGATTCTTCCTCGTCTAGGTTCCGTATTATTTCTGCCAGAGATTCTTTTTTGTTTCCAATATTTATATTTTTGTTTTCTATCTCTAACCCTAGTTTTTCTATGTTGTAATTTGTGTTATCGATTTTTTTGCTAGTTAGAGTTATTTCAGAATTTAGTTTGTTTGTCGTTGTTTGAATTTGATAAATTTGATTTTTTAGAGTTTTTTCTTCCTCAAGGGTTTTGTCTATTTCTTTTTGGTATTTTTCGATGTCTGCCTCTATACCGGATATTTCCTCACCCTTATTGTTGATTTGCTCTTTTAGTTCGTTGATTCGGTTGGCAGAAAACAATGGGCTAGCAGAAAATTTACAGACCCCGATTGCTAACAGTAAAACACAGGTTATTTTTAGAAAATTCTTCATTTTATGAATAAGAAGGATTACCGAAAATCATATTTCGTGCATAATCTAAACGTTCCAAAGTTTCCTTTTTTCCTAAGATGCTGGCTACAGTAAATGGCTCTGGTGATTTTGCTAGTCCCGTAAGAGCTACTCTAAATGGCCATAAGACATTGCCTCTTCCCCTTTCTTCTGCATAATTCCAAACAACTTCTTTTATTTTTTCTTGTTTAAATTTGGATTCTTTCAGTGTGGACAGAATTTCGTATATTTTATCTAAGTGTTGTTTTGTAGAATCTAAATCACCTTGTTTCCAAACAAGTAGCGATTTCGGAAAGTTTGGCTTTACAAAAAAGAACTCAATTCCTTTGCCTATATCTGAAAGTTTTACTAGCCGCTCTTTTTCTAAGTCTATTATTTTTTCCCAATATTTTTTGTCTTTTTTTGTTTTTTCTTTCCAATCTTTGGGGATGTATTTTTCAATTTCCTGTGACAGCTCATTGGTTGGCATTTTTTTAATGTGTTCTTTGTTAAACCAGTTAAGTTTTTCTATATCAAAAACAGCACCACCTTTTTGGATTTTTTTAATGGAGAAAATATTAAATAATTCTTTTTTATTCATTAATTCCCTGTTGTCTCCAGGGTTCCAACCTAAAAGAGCCATAAAGTTTATCATTGCTTCTGGTAAATATCCGGTACGCTTGTATTCGTTCACAGAAGTTGCGCCATGTCTTTTTGAAAGTTTGGATTTGTCTGCACCTAAAATTAAGGGAATGTGTGCATAAAAGGGTCTTTTTATGTTGAGGGCTTCTTGAATTAAGATTTGTTTTGGCGTGTTGGGAATGTGATCTTCTCCCCTGATGATGTGTGATATTTTCATTTCGTGGTCGTCTATTACTACGGCAAAATTATAGAGGGGGGTGTTTTCGTTTTTGGCAATTGCCAGATCCCCCAAAAGAGATCCATTGTACTCAATTTCGCCCCTAATCATATCTTGAAACTTTATCTTTTTGTCGGTTCCTTTTAGCCGTATAATGCTTCCACTTTGTGTTTTGGGTTTTATATTTTTATGTTCACAAATGTGCCTTGGTGCTTCTTTGTTTTGCATTTGGCGGGTTTTTTCTGCGTGTAGCTCCTCTTTGGTGTGGTAGCAGAAAAAAGCGTCACCTTTTTTGAGGAGTTTTTTTAAGTACTTTCGGTATGTTTCATTTCGTTCGCTTTGTCTGTAGAATTCGTTATATTTAATGTTTAACCACTCTAGTCCATCTAAGATATCCTGTTCAAATCTTTTGTCTGATCTTTGTTTGTCTGTATCTTCAATTCTTAACACAAAATCACCCTTGTTTTGGATTGCAAAGATATAATTGAAAAGCGCCGTTCTTGCTGTGCCTATATGTAGAGTTCCTGTTGGACTTGGTGCTATACGTGTTCTAACTTTTTTAAATAATTTTAAAAAACTCACGAAGAATGTTCCAATGCTAGGTTAATAATTTCTTTAGCTATTTTTCTTGACGCTTCTGGTTTTGAAAATTTTTGAGCTGATATTTTCATTTTCTCTATTCTCTCTTTGTCTTCAAAAATTCTAGATATTTCAGAGATTAAAATATTTGACGATAGATTGTTTTCTTCAATCACCTCACAAGCGCCGGCTTTTTTATAACTGTAGGCATTTTCTCTCTGGTGGTTTTGTGCAGAATTTTTGATAGGAATTATTATGGAGGGCAAATTCCATGTAGCAATTTCGTAGATAGCCGAACCACCAGCTCTGGAAATTACTAAATCAGTTGAACCCGCGGAACTGCGTATCAAAGAGTCGTTTAGGTGGGGGTAGAGATGGTGCCGGTTTTTATTTTCTGATTTTTCCAAAATAATTTTTGATAGTTCCATCGTTTCTTTTTCATTTTTTTTTCCGCATTGATGAATAATTTGAAAAGATTTTGTTAGTTCTGGCAAACTATCTAGAATGATTTCGTTAATTTTTTGTGAGCCCTGGGATCCACCCAATACTAGAATAGTCGGGAGATCTTTTTCTAGGTTAAGTAATTCTTGGGATTCAATTTTGTTGGGTTTGACAGCAATACCCTTTCTAACTGGTACTCCTGTTAATGCTATTTTTTCTTCTTGGAAGTATTCTGAGGCTTCTGGAAAAGAAATAGCCACTCTTTTTGCAAATCCCCCAGCCCACTTGTTTACTTTTCCGGGAACTGAGTCCGATTCGTGAATAATAATAGGTATATTAAATAGACGTCCAGCCAAAAGAACTGGAAAACTAGCATAACCGCCTTTTCCTATTATGATATGAGGCATTTCTAAAAAAATCATCCAAATAGCCCGAAAACTTCCTATAATTGTTTTAAAAAAGTCTACTATATTAAGTAGGGAAAAATATCTTCTAAGCTTTCCAGCATAAACTTTTTTAAATTTGATTCCTTCTGCTT
>JBHPEK010000017.1:0-13533 GCA_042577045.1 Patescibacteria group bacterium | reverse complement strand
TCAAATCGCCAATTTTCCACAAGTTGTTTCCTTTAATAGCCTGGGGGCTTGAACCCAAAAACTGAAAACCGGGTGGATATTCCAATTCAAGATAAATATCTTTCAAAAGAGCTTCGCTATTTGAAACATACTCAACACTTACTGCAATCTCTTGCCCAGATTCTACTTCTTTTGGTAATTCTAGGGATATTCCAATTGGTGAGCGAGACAATTTCAAAATATGTTTTTTGCTCTTTGCAAAAATGGCATTGGAGTCAACCAATCTGTATTCTAAGGTAATTTTTATTTCTTTCTCCTCGTTTTCTTCACCAAGCAAAAAAGCATCTATCTCTGCTGTAACCATCTCTCCAGACATTATTTCACCCAAAGCGCGTCTTTCATTGGTCAGAGTGTCGCTATTCAACGAAAGAGCCCCTTTGGGATATTCAATAATCAAATCTGCAAGCTCTAGTCCTGTCTCGTTCTTATTGGTTATAAAAATATACCATCGATTGTTCTCTCCAGACTCAACAAGAGACGGCCCTTCAATAGACATTTCTATGTTTTTTGAGGAAATTATATTTTTTCCACCAAAACCAAGAAAATACAAAACAAAACTAGCAACAATTGCTATCAAAAGAACGAATAGAACTAGAAAAACCCAAAAAATAGAAAGCTTTTTGCGATTTTTTCTAGAAGATTCTATTCTTTCCTTAATAGTTTTTTCGTTTTGATTTTTAAATTTGTCACGCCAAAAAACCTTAGCCCTACTACTTTTTACCTGTCCAAGGTCTTCTCTTTTCGGTCTCTTGCTGAAAATTTCATCTTTTTTATAAAGACGCCTCTTCATTTCTTCTAATTCGTTCCCTGCTTTGTTTTTTTCACTATTTTCGTTCATTTCACTATTATATCATATTTTATAACATGCTTTGTTCTAGAGCATTTTTTATAACTAAAACCGGATTTTGGTCTTTTGTTTCTTTATCAGCATATCCTAGGTGCTCCACAATTTGAACAGCAGTTGAAATTCCAAGATCCTTAAGTTTCTCTTGACTCAAATCATTATTTTCTAGAAAAAATAAAAAAACTTTCAATTTATCAAAAAGATCCGGATCTGCTTCTTCCCCTTGAACTAGTCTATCAACCAAAGAAAAAATTTTCAGGGCACTTCTCGTTTTCAATCTACTTTTCTTAATATTTTTAAAAACTAAAATCTCTTCAACATCAACCAACCGCCAAAAACCATTGAGTGTTCCTACGAACGCCACATTAACCAAAGACAAACCAGAAAGACCATATCGTAGTTTAGACTTCAAATACCGAACCCCCTGCGCCTTAATTCCTATTTTACCAAAAACACTTGTGAAAATAGAATATATTTTGTCCGCCTCTCCAACACCAGTGGCCTTCAAAATGACACCCTCGCTACTGTAAATATGATAAGACATCTTCGTTTTTTTCTTCTACAAACTTAAACTCCTTAATGTTAAGCCCATCCAAAACATGTCCATTTTTTTCTATAAACTTTCTACCGTCAGAATCAGCATTAATGGAAATTTCTGCTTGTTCGCCTGGCTGAAGCCCTAGCTTCTTTCGGTGGCTCTGCACCTGACGCACCAATTCACGAACCATTCCTTCTTCTTCCAGCTCCGGAGTGATTTTGGTGTCTAAATTATAGTCCTTACCCACCTCAACCTCTTTAACATTAAGCTCGTCTTTAATAAGCTCTAAAAAGTCTTCCTCTAGTTTGTTCGGAGTTTCAAAGAAAGCCAACGGCTGTCTAACCTTGATACCTGCTTTCAATCTCAAGTCCAAGCCAAGGGAAACATCCTTACGAACTTTTTCCATGTCTTCAAGAATTCGGGCTTGCCTCGCCGAAACTTTAGTGAAGGCGGGCCAGTCTTCCAAATGAACACTTTCTTTACTTCCTCCGACTTCTTGATAAACATTCTCCGCAGAAAATGGAGCAAAAGGAGCTAAGAGTTTGCTTAAATCCAAAAGCACCAGACCTAAAACCTTTTGAGCTTGTTCTTTCTCTTCACCCTTAAACCTGTCCCTAGATCTACGCACATACCATTGTGATAAATCATTCACAAAGTCTTCAATTTTTCGAGCACTAGTGGTTATGTCATATTTTTCTAAACCACTACCCACTTCTTTAACCAACAAATTTAATTTTGCCACTATCCACTTATCTAATATATTTTTTAAGTCTCTTTTTCCTACCTTTTCAATCTCTATGTCTTCAGAAAACATTTTGTAAAAGTTCAAAACATTAAGTAGTGTGTTGAACATCCGTTGCGACTTTTTCAAATCATTTTCATCAAAACGTTTTTGGTCTCCCGGCTGATTTACTGTATACATGTACCAACGCACTGCGTCTGCTCCATATTTTTCAATCATCTCCATGGGATCCACCACATTGCCCTTACTTTTGCTCATTTTCTTTCCCTTTTTATCCAAAATATGCCCCACAGAAATAACATTTTTATAAGATTCACCTTTCCCCAAGATAGTAGACACAGCCAGAAGGGTATAAAACCAACCCCTCGTTTGATCTATTGCTTCGGCAATAAAGTCTGCCGGATAATCCACGCCCGCCGCAAAGGGCATTGAGCCAGCGTCGAACCAACAGTCCATTACTTCGGGAGTTCTCTTCATTTCCCCACCACACTTACACTGAAAAGTTACCTTATCTATGTATGGCTTGTGTAAGTCCATATCCTTGTGTTCTTCCCCCAATTCCTCTATAGAACCTACTACTTTCAGTTCTTCACATTTTTCACAAACCCAAACTGGAATCGGTGTTCCCCAATATCTTTCTCTAGAAATTGCCCAATCCTTAACATTTCGAAGCCACTCTCCAAATCGGCCATCCTTGAGATGGGCTGGTACCCAATTAATTTTATTATTATTTTTTACCAAATCATCTTTCAACTCACTCATCTTAAAAAACCAGGAATCTTTAGCATAGTAAATCAGTGGAGTGTCACACCTCCAACAAAATGGATAATCATGAGTATAAGGCACTACCTTATATAGTAGGTTTCTTTGTTTTAAGTCCTCAATAATTTCTGAATCTGCACTCTTAACAAACTTTCCTTTCCATTTAGAAACATTTTCATTGAAAGTTCCGTCCAAGTTTACGGTGTGAACTTTTGGTAGACCAATTTTCTCCCCCAATTCATAATCATCCACTCCATACATGACCGCTGTATGCACAACTCCTGTTCCTTCCTCAGTTGAAACAAAGTCTGCCGAATAAACCTTAAAAGCATTCTCATAATTTTTTGTATCTTTAGCAATTGCATCAGGAAAAAGTGGTTCGTATTCTAAACCAACTAAATCTTTTCCTTTTACCTCTTCAACAATTTCGTATTCTCCTTCAATTTTATCTAAAAGGTTTTTGGCTAAGTAAATTATTTCGTTACCGAAACTAATTTTTGTGTATTCAATTTTTTCTCCTACAGCCAAAGCAACGTTTCCGGGAAGTGTCCATGGAGTAGTTGTCCACGCCAAAATATAAGTCGGTATTTGTGATTTGGAATTTGTGATTTGGAATTTGACTATTGCTGAATCTTCAGTAATAGTCTTATATCCCTGTGCAACTTCGTGAGACGATAAAGCCGTTCCACAACGCGGACAATTTGGAACAACTTTATACCCTCTATATAGTAGGTCTTTCTCATGAGCTGTTTTTATAATAGCCCAAAGTGATTCAATATATTTATTATCATAAGTAACATATGGATCTTCCAGGTCTATCCAAAAACCAATCCTCTTAGTCATTTTTTCCCAGTCTCCCTTATACTCCCAAACGCTTTCTTTACATTGTTGGTTGAATTCCTCCACCCCATATTCTTCAACATCTTTTTTTCCTTTTAGCTGTAGTTTCTTTTCAACTTCTATTTCAACTGGTAACCCTTGTGTATCCCAGCCAGCCTTTCTAGCAACATGATATCCTTGCATTGTTTTAAAGCGAGGAATTAAATCCTTGAAAGCCCTAGCTTCCACATGGTGAATACCAGGCTTACCATTTGCCGTGGGAGGCCCCTCATAAAAAATAAAATCGCCCTCAGGGGCATCTTTTTCTAGAGATTTCTTAAAAATCCCCTTTTCTTCCCAAAATTTTAATGTTTTTTGCTCTTTTTCCGAAAAATCCATAGTTTAATCATAACAAAAAACGACCATTTTTCAACGGTCGTTTATTTTTTGTTTGGGATTTGTGGGCAGGCAGGACTTGAACCTGCAACATCTGACGTTCCGCTAACAAGGACTCTTGCACCATTACCCGCCATATACGGCGCGGTCACAGCCAACTCGTCCAAAGGCTGAAGGCCATTGTTCCTTGCTAATTCCGCCACTGCCCACAAATCTTGTGAACACCGGGAGTAACACCGGGAGTTACTAAATGCTACATTTGTTTGGGTGCTGAAATTCCTAATAAAGATAGCGTTCTTTCTAGGATTTGTAAACGCCATGATCACTTATAGAATGAAAACAAACTAATTTTCTATCCTTGAAAAACTCGAAAACTACTCGATATTTATGATTAATTGAAAAAGAACAAAGGCCAACGAGTTTTCCGTGTAGTTTATGAGTGTTCAATTGAGAATCAAAAGGATCCTTTCTAAAAACTTTCTCTTTTTCTTCCGCTAAATCTTGAATTCTCGCAGGCAATTTTTTGTGTTGTTTTCCAAACCCTGCCGTGTAAACAATTTGCATAAAAAATTATCGCAAGTCCTTCAAAGATCGAAGAACTTTAAATTTTCCCTGAGCAAAGTCTCTTCGACTTTCTTCCAATTCTTTCAAAAGTTTTTCTTCTTCTCGATTTCTTATAAGTGAACGGAAAAACTCACTTTTGCTTGCAAAACTTCCGCTTTTAACTTCTTCTTCCACTATTTTAACCATTTTTTTAGGTAATGATATGTTTATAATACTTCTCATGTTTTTATAAAAAATTAACTGTAATACATATTATTACAGTAGCAAAAATCTAAAAACGAGTCAAGTAATAACTTGATAAAAAACCATTAATCAAGTAAGTTAAAAATGAAAGTAAGACATATCCATAAAGCCGAAGTTCGAGATCGTGTTGTCCATCATTTAATTTTTCAATGTCTTAACCCTATTTTTGAGCAGAGCTTTATTGCTGATTCTTATTCATGCCAAAAAGAAAAAGGAACACATAAGGCAATAAAACGATTTCAAGTATTTACGCGCAAAGTTGAACAAACGTACGGCCGATGTTTTGTATTGAAATGCGATGTTAAAAAATTCTTTTCAACTCTTGATCACCAGATTTTGCTGAATATAGTATCTAAACGGGTTAAGGACGATGATGTTTTGTGGTTATTCAAAATTATCATCAATAGCTTTTCTTCTGAATTCGACCCTGAAGTCAACGGTAAAAAAGGAACACCAATAGGTAATCTAACATCGCAACTTTTCGCAAACATTTATATGAACGAGTTTGACCAATTCGTAAAACACAAACTGAAAATTAAATACTATGTTCGATATACTGACGATTTTGTTATCGTCCATCATGATAAAAACTACCTTATCAATATCAAGACTGAAATTTCCGATTTTCTTGAGAAGAAACTTAAACTGTCGCTTCATCCAGACAAAGTAGAACTTCGCAAATATCATCAAGGTATTGATTTCTTAGGCTATGTTACCCTACCAAAAGCGAGAGTTCTCCGTACTAAAACAAAAAACAGGATTTTCAAAAAACTTAATCTGCGAGCACAACAATTCAAAGAAGAAAAGATCAAGGAAGAATCAGTATTACAATCTTTCAATTCTTATCTTGGCGTTTTGAGCCACGGCAACACTTACGAACTGGAGCAAAAACTTCGTCACAAACTATGGGAATGGCTCAAATCACCTTTTTTAGGCAAAAAGAAAGGGTAGAATCGTAATGAGACTACCCTTTTCTGTTTTCCTGTCTTGCAGAAAAAACGCTTGAAAAAAAATTTCGCGAACCAAAGACCAAAGTTCAAGAGTTCCGAGAATCCAAAGTCCGAAGTCCCTGCCTGCCGGCAGGCAGGCTACCTACTACCACACGAGGCGGAACCCCACCTCGAGTCCGAAACGTCAGCATAGTCCCAGTGGAGCCTAGGCCGACCATCGCGCAGATAGAGGTAGGGTACGTGGTCAGACGACCCAGAGCGAGATCCAGAAGCGTCCATGTAGTGGTCGGGTAGATCCTGAATTCCAATAGCGATGACTTCGGTTTCAGTCAGACAGCTTCGGCCGTCTTTCTTGATCAACTTCTCTGCCGTTTCGGGTGATTTGCCGAGCATGGCTTTGCCGTTTTCTACGTCGTAAATCCAGTACGGTTTTGTCGGCACGTCAACGACGTCGGTGATTTCGGTCGGGTCCATGTTGGTGTATCCTGTCTTGTCGCCGTTCTTTACCATCAGCATCTGACTGTAGATGGTCAGATAGGTTCGTGGAACGACTGAAAGGATTGGAATGTTACCGTTGCCGAATGTCATCTTGCTGGCTTTTGAAAGAACTGAGTCTTTCTGCTCTGCCAGTATTTCTACGATTGCCTCGGGGCATCCGTGGTCTCTCCAAGTCTGGATCTGCGCGTCAAACATTTTTTCCAGATCTTCGCGTTTTGCCTCCGTAGCTTCGGTGGCCAGTCTGTCTTTGGCTGTCTTTACTGCTTCATCAATGTCGGTATCGGTGTTTCGGAAAAGTGGTACCAGTTTTTCAATCAATTGATCGGTGCAAAGCTTCATGGTTCTTACCTCCGTATTCTGTTTATGGTTTCTTAAATTATTCCCCTGTAAAGGTGCTGGGCGTTATCTTTAACTTCATTTGCAGTATATCAGATTGGGTTATATTTGTCAATAGCGCGCCCAACCCCTCAAGATATTTTCTATCCTCAGCAAATAAATCCGATCGTAAGTATATGGTAAATTTGATATCTGCGTCGTCTGCATCGAAGCCGAGCTTCGTTGCAGAAAAACGAATCAAATGAACACCGGGAGTAACACCGGGAGTTACTAAATACTACATTTGTTTAGGTGCCGAAATTCCTAATAAAGATAGTCCCTTTTCTAAAATTTGTCTAGTTGCAAATACTAAACTTAATCGTTGCTTTGTTAATTCTTCTGATTCGGCATTCAAAACTGGTACATTTTCATAAAAATTAGTAAAAATTTGCGCTAGCTCATATATATAGGTAGTTAAGTGATGAACCTGATAATCTTTGGAAATATCTTGAATGATTTCTGGAAATTGGATTAGTTTGAGCAGGAGATTACGAGCCGAATCAGAATTTTTTGAACTTTGTCGGAAGACTTCGCCGAAGGCGAACTTGTCAAAAAATTCTTGATTTGGCGAGTTAGATTTACTTAGAATGCTGTTCATCCTCGCGCCGGCATATTGAACATAATAAACAGGATTCTTTTTGCTTTGTTCTTTGGCCAACTCCATATCAAAATCCATATGTGTATCGGTAGACCTAGTAAGCATAAAATACCTAAAGGCATCTTTACCAACTTCTTTTAATACATCATCAACTAAAACAAAATTGCCTTCTCTCTTAGACATTCTTGTCGCCTTTCCATCTTTCACCAGACGAACAAATTGCATCAAAATAATTTCCAATTTATCTTTATATCCCAAGGCATCTACAAATCCTTGTACTCGCGCCACATCGCCATGATGATCTGCCCCCCAAACATTGATAACTCTATCAAACTTTCTTTCTACAAATTTATTTTGGTGATAAGCACAATCCACTCCAAAATATGTTGGCTCTCCATCTTGCTTAATTATCACCCTGTCTTCATCATCACCAAACTCCACTGCCTTAAACCACAAGGCGCCATCTTTTTCAAAAGTTAAATCTTTTTTCTTTAGCCAGTTTATAATATCTTCTACTTTTCCTCTCTTCCTTAAATCATTATTCTCTGAAAACCACTGGTCAAAACTTATTCCCATGTTCGCTACGGTTTTTTTAATTCCTTCCAAAATAATTTCGGCAGATTTTTCGCCAACAACAAGCGGATTGTCTCCTTCCACTTTCTTCGCCAATTCATCAATATAATCCCCAGAATATTCTGCTTTATCATCTTTCAAAACAGAGTGACCCAAAATTTTAATTTGATTCCCCGTGTCGTTCACATAATATTCTTTGGCAACATCATTGCCAACAAACTTTAAAACATTTGCCAAGACATCGCCATACACTCCCCCTCGTCCATTTCCAAGTGTTAACGGACCAGTTGGATTAGCAGAAACAAATTCCACCTGTATCTTTTCTTTTCCAAAGTCAAACTTTTCCTGCAAAGCAAGTTTTAAGCCGTATTCTAATCCTTTTTGATTTGGACTAAAATTCAAAAAAACTCGGCTACCAGAATCGTGACGAGAGACGTCAAAATATTTATTAGAAAACCCTTTTAAAATTTTTTCTGTTTCTTTTGCATCTAAATTAACTGCATATGCACCAAATATATCATTCCAAACCACCTTTCTGCCTATGTCTTTTTCTAAAATATCTCTTAACATGGCTTTATTTTATCACAAAAATTAAAAAAACCCAGCTCCTTGTAAGGATCTGGGTTATTTGTTTTTTCTTTTTTCTAAAAATTCAAAAAAATCTTTTTCTGTCCTAAAAACAGGTCTCGTTTTGAATGATTCAACAAATGGATTAGTTTCTTCTGGAACATAAACAATCCACACATGTCTAGTCAAGATATATGCCTTGCCTAATTCATGTGGCTTTCCTTGACTTGCACCAACAACTGGATAATATCCAACGACAATCTTCGCTTGTGGAACAAACCAGCTCAGACACATATTAACAATATGTCTTTCTTCTGAAGAATCCTTATCTGAATAGTCAAAAGGAACTGTATAGGGATTTATGAGGGCTGGAAAATAACCTCTCAATCTTGTGATGAAATTATCAACGCGATCTTTCAATTCAGGAGAATGTGTTATGTCTATAGCAACATAAATCGGCTCAACATCTTCATCAAAAATCAAACTATACAAAAGTTCCGCTGATTCAGACGAGGGAACAACAAAATGAGGACTACGGATCATATTGGCCCACTCTTTAGTGCCGTCAACCTCGAGCTGTTGCCAATCGCAGATATCTCTCTTGGTATAACCCTGAGATCCAAACTGAGAACTATTTTTCAGACGATTTAAAATAGGCCTCACACCATCAACAAAAGTAAACATTATATCTGGCTTAAATTTAACAACAAACTCAGGGGCATGAGCAAATATCCAAGAGTCATCCCACCTGAATAATTTATGACCTTTTATTATTACCACATCGTTTTCCTCTAAACATTCTGGCAACTTCCTTTCAATCTTTTCAAAAACATACTGCATTTTGCTTTCCAAGTGATCTTCAGGAGCATTCAAAACATTGTCTTTGTCTAAAGATATACCGGGTGCATCAAAAATCATTCTGCCTGGATAAAATATCTTTACCTTTTTCTTTTTTTCTTTGTAAGACGAAGAAAATTTCCCGTTCAAATAATCATTTCCACCAACCTCACTAACTCCAGTCATCCATATTAATTTGCCCATGTTATGTTTCTCCTTCAATACCATCAATGGTATTCCTGGTTTTCCACTCTGCAACCCACTCGGGCATAAACTCATTTTCAAAGAATTCAAAAAAGGTCTTCGGATTTTTGAAAATACTCTCTGTCGCGCGATATGGCAAGAAAGGACTGCAATCTTCCGAAAAAATAATCCAAGCCTCTTTTCCCAATTGAGAAGCTACCACCGTCTCGTCGACCACTCCGGCCGTAAAAACAACTTTTACGTAAAAAGCAGCGCATATGTCAACCTGAGGAATATACCAGTGAATATCACGATGCACTGTTTGGTTATTTCTAACCTGAACTTCGTCATCATCTCTGTTCTTTAATTCAACCACACCAGTCTCAATCGTTAGTGGGTTGAAAACCACAGCGTGTCTCCGCACTCGTTTTATAAACTGCCCAGCTTTTTCTAATTCTTGCGGTGTAGCATGGCTAATGGGCATTTGTATATACATCTTTGGACGCCACGGTTCAAAAAGTAAATGATATAAAGTCTCTGGTGGCTCTTTTGCTGATACAGCATAAAATTCTTTTTCTTCATCAAAAAGATGCAACCATCTTTTTGTATTATCTACCTCGTGGCCTTGCCATTTCCAGATTTCACTCTCAGTAAAATTTTGATCTTTCCATTGATCTGAATTTTCCATTCTTTCCAAAATATTTTGAGCATTATCAAGGAAACAAATAAACATATCTGGCTCAAGACCAAGCTCAATCAGCTTCCTAAAGAAAAGAATTTGGAAAGATGTAATACTTATGTCTCTCCAATCAAAAAGAGTATGCAAGTTAATAACAACCGTATCATTATTTTGCAAATCTTTATCCAAATTAAAAGTAATTTCTTGCAATACTGCCGCTGTTATTGTTTCCAACATCCAGGGTTCGGTATTTAGAATCCTTGCCTTCGGAATTTTTCTATGGGTATGTTCCCAAAGCCAAGGGCCCATCATGTCCCCAACATCGTAAACTTTGATACTCTTTTTGTTTTTCTTACAAAGCTTCAAAAGTTCTGGAAAAGATTCTTCCTTGCGGCCACATAAAGAAATTCCTGTTGTAATTACCAGTTTTCCTATATCTACCACGTCCATTTCTCTATCTCCTTATTTTCTGTTTTCAATGTTCCTTAGGCTCAAACTAACATAAAATAAAACCTCGCACAATTGCGAGGTTTTTTATTCTAAACGTCTCCGTTTTCTTTTATTTTTTCATCTTCGTATGGAGCAAGCATCCTTCTTTCTATTTCCGCTGCACACTGCCGAAGCTCTCCAATAAAATTTTTGTAAGCATTGTAACTTGGTGGAACCCGCTCTCTACAAAACTTAAAAAGAACATAATTCAAGTCTCCATTTGCTTCTGTACCGGCTTCCACCATCGCTTGTACAACTTTATCCATCCTTGGTCTATCCTCTGGTTTTATATACGGCATTGTTTATACCTCCTTTCTTAATCGTTGCCAAAGAACTTTCGCAATTTGATCCCAAACAAATTCTTTGCTCTCGCCTGCGTTTATAATTTCAAATCTTTCAGTATTTTTTCTAGCAATGGTTAAATACCCTTGTCGAACTTCTTCATGAAATTCAATTTTTTCTTGCTCAAACCGTGTTTCAGATTCGTCCCGATTTCCACTATCAATATCGCCCTTAGCGCGCGTGAGACCAACCTCAGCACTTACATCAAAAAGAAGTGTTAAATCTGGAACTAAATTGTCTAAAATTATTTTATGCAATAATTCCACAAAATAATCACCAAGCCCCCTAACTATTCCCTGATATACTACCGTAGCATCGAAATATCTGTCACAAACCACAATTTTTCCAGCTTCCAAAGCAGGTTTAATAACTTCATCAATGTGTTGCGCCCGATCAGCCATGTAAAGTAAGAGTTCGCTTTTTGAAGCTAAGTTTTTATTTTCTGGATCCAGCAGAATAGCCCTAATTTTCTGACCTATCGCCGTTCCTCCTGGTTCGCGCGTGTCCACACAAGCATGTCCCTTCCCCCAAAAAAACTCTACAATTTTTGGTGTCTGAAAAGTTTTTCCAGACCCTTCTATACCCTCTAGGGTTATAAACATATGCAAACCTCCTTAATTTTCAAACTACTTTCTTTAAATAAAGAATATGCTAAAAAATAAAATCCCGCAACTGCGGGATTGTTTTTTATTCCAATGTTTTGGAAAACTCTTCTTTGTCCTGCCAAACCTTATCGCTTACTTCTATCTTATCAACATTCAACATATCCGAGATTTCAAAGTATTGATCATAAATATGAAGTCCATCACTATAGGCAATCATTCTACCGTCAGTAATTTTTAGTTCTTCTGGCAAATCAACCAAAACATATTCTTTAAGTAGCTGAAGTCCACCTAAATTCTGTGGTAATCCAGAAATTAGGTCCCATGATCTAAAAAAGACGCTCATTTCAAGTTGTTTATTAACAACCTTAAAACTAACAACTTTCAAACAAGGTGGATCACTAAGAAATGTAGACGCTGGCTCACCAACAGTAATGCAAGCCTGATTTGTATTACCCCTAGACTCAGACAATAATTCTATAATTCTTGGAAGTTGCGGTTCTATGAACTCACCATAGGTATATTGTTCGTTCCCCTTTTTCACATTTCCAATTAGTTTTTCTCGAAAATACTCTTTTATTTTTTCTGCATCAGTTGGTGGAGGTATGCTAGGAGGCATAATAGGTTCTAGTGGTCTCGTCCAAGGCTCTCTAATTACTATTTTAATATCCGAAAGTTGTTTTCGAATCTGCCCTTCATAGCTACCTTTTTCAACAACAAAATCATACCCTTTTCTAACGCACAGCCACATGGCATCCCGCCAAGCATTATTGATATCAAAAACTTCAACATAATTTGCATCTTCAATTATCATTAGAGCGTCCTCCTTTTTTATTGAACATATCCAACATGGATATCTGGCAAATCTTTTAAAGATCCGCCCGGACCTTGCAAGAAATCTACCGCCTGTTGCAATATTCTTACAAAATCAAATTCAAGTGAAAACACGAGAACTCCTTTCTTTTCGCACAGATCAGAAATTAAATCTTTCCCTTTTGCATTTTCATAACCACCAATAAACTCAATTTCTTTTATGCCATTACTAACCAAAAAACGAGTACAATCATAACAAGGTGTCCCCAAAATTCTCGCCGTGGCATTTTCTAATCTTCTCAAGTCAACAGCATTAAAAACTGAATTTATCTCGCCGTGGTTTGTTCTAACGCAATGATTATCAATCAAAAGATGTCCTAGGTCATCACAATGACCATCTTTTGGAGGTGAACCATTGTATCCACCAGAAATCATGCGCCCTTTTTTGTCCCATAATGTAGTCGCTGTTCTCAAACGATTACACGTCCCACGTGTGGAAACAAAAAAAGTTATTAGTCTTTGATAGTCTTCTTTAGACAAACGATCTACTTGTTTTTTCATTAATATTCCCCTCTCGCCTAAGGCGAATAAATTTCAAAGTACAAAAATTCTTCAACTACTCAATCTCAATTCCCATACTGCGTGCCGTCCCTTCAATAATTTTCATAGCCGCTTCCACATCATTGGCATTTAGATCCTCCAATTTCCTTTCGGCAATTTCCCGAAGCTGAGCTTTGGTAATTTTTCCTGCCTTTTTTGCAGAAACATTTCCAGAGCCTTTCTCCACGCCTGCTGCTTTGCGAAGTAAATCCGATGCCGGTGGAGTTTTCAACTTAAAAACAAAAGTCCGGTCTTCAAAAACAGTAATTTCCACAGGAATAATATCGTTACCCATTTCTTTGGTGGCATCATTAAATCTATTCACGAAATCTCCGATATTAATTCCGTGCTGACCCAAAACAGGGCCAACTGGTGGAGCTGGATTTGCTTTTCCTGCTAGAATCTGAAGTTTGAAAATTACTTTTACTCTTTTTGCCATAGTTCAATTCTTTCACTATAAATAATATTATTTTTTTCTTT
>JBHPEK010000016.1:0-13775 GCA_042577045.1 Patescibacteria group bacterium | reverse complement strand
CCAACCAAATCTGGCTTAAATTCATTCAAGCTCTTTTTAAATTCCTGCCAAACAAAAAAATCATTATTTTTTAAGTTTTTTATATACTCTTGATGACTATCCATTATATGACTAAAGTCTCCACCTTTGTGTTTATTTTTTTCATGTTCGTTTTTAGAACGAGGAACCTCTCCGTTATAAATCTTCACCTCATACCCAGCGCGCTCCAAAACACCAGCTAAATACCCCACTCCAATATGAAAATAAACGGAGCCAACTCCCCGCAAACGCCTGTATGGTGGATTAACTAAAAGTACTTTTATCATATTATTATTGTAGACTTCTTATCAACTCGGTCAATTGAGAAGAATTTCTTTGCCATGAAAACTGCTTAGACCGACTAATCCCTGCTCTTTTTAATTTGTCTGATAAAATAGTCAAGGGAGCTATTTTCTGTAGTGCTTTTGATATCTCTTTATAATCTCTTGGATCAATCAACAATGACGCTTCGCCAGCAACCTCGGCAAGCGAGCCCTCCCTAGAAGTAATGACCGGCAAACCACAAGCCATCGCCTCTAAAACTGGAAAGCCAAACCCCTCCACTAGGCTCGGAAACACTAGTACTGTGGATTTTTTGTACACAAAAGAAAGCTCTGAATCACTTATAAAACCCAGAAACATAATTTCATTTTCCAAATTTTCTCTTTTAATAAAACCAATTATTTTTTCATAATACCAACCGTCCTTTTTCCCAACAATTACTAATTTATGGTCTGTTTGCTTGTTTTTCTTAAATTCGTTAAACCCCTTAACAACGTTTAGTAAATTTTTCCTTTCCTTTAAAACCCCCACATACAGAAAGAATTTCTTTGGTAAATTTATGGCTGTTTCCGAAATAGAACAAATATTATTAAATCCCGGGTAAATCACTTCTATTTTTTCTTTTTTTATACCAAATAGTTTAATGGTTTCTTTTTTTGTAAATTCGGAAATTGCCACTATTTTACTTGCCCGCCCAAGAGCGAACTTGTTCATTTTAAAGAGTACAAAA
Source organism: Patescibacteria group bacterium (assembly GCA_042577045.1). Taxonomy (GTDB): domain Bacteria; phylum Patescibacteriota; class Minisyncoccia; order JAHISW01; family Tagabacteraceae; genus JBHPEK01. Next base: position 12,745 of record JBHPEK010000016.1, on the reverse strand, counting down.
TTTCGGAAACTTTCTTTCATGTCCCTGGGTTCAAAATATTTATAGGCATAATCTAAAGCAATAACAATAGATTTTCTGGGCTTTAAAAAAAAAGGCATTATGGGGGTATTGAATATATATATATCAGACTTGGGAGCAAACAATAAACCCAGCTCCCTCCAAAACTTACCAAACCCCAAAACTTCTACATGCCAGTTGTTGCCACTAAAAGTTATGGGGTTCTTGGGTTTGTTTTTCAGATAAATTATAAATTCATTCTTTGAATCACTTTCAACAAGATTTTTAGTAAGTTCCAAAATATACCTACCAAGCCCGGCAGGTTTTTTTTCATCAAAAGGATGTAAAATTATTCCTATTTTCATTTTTTTATAAAATTAATTACCCTCTCTGCCCTTTTCTGCCAAGTATAATTTTGAACATCGCGAAAAGCTTTTTCAGAAATTCTTTTTGCCAACCCCTGATCACCGAGCACCCTACCTATACCATCAAACATTGCCGATGGGTTGTCTGCTTCTACCAAAACAGAATTTTCTTCGTTTAAAATATCCAAGAAAGACTCTATTTTTGAAGCGACTATTGGCCTGCCTGAAGCCATATACTCAAAAAGTTTCATTGGAGAAGTGTAGTGTTTAGAAACTTCAGATTTACTTGTGCCAGTTAAAACCAAAACATCTGCAGATTTTAGCCATAAAGGTATTTCTTTTCTTGGCTTATGGCCAGTAAGAAATATATCACTTAGGTTGCTGGCCTTTCTTTTAATTCTTTCAACATCTTCCTTTTCGCCAGACCCAACAAAAACAAACGAAGTGCCTCGAAATTTAGATACCACGTCAAATAAAATATCTAACCCTTTCCAATTTAAAAAACTACTAGTACTTAAAACTATTTTTTTATCTTGAGGTAAGATTAGATCTTTTCTGGCTTCCTCTTTTGAAATATCAATATCAAACTTCTCTAAATCTACGCCATCTGGCAAACAAAGCACCCTTTCTGAAGATAAATCGAATTGTTCAATGAGTTCTTTTTTATAATATTTAGTAACAACCACCAAACCTTTAACTTTTTTTAATACCTTTTTATATAGGTTTACGTTTTGGGGCTTAATATGTGTCTCCCAAATAACTTTTCTTTTTTTCATAAAAGGAGTTAACCCCAATACTATTTCTCCTCTTGAATAAATTATACTGTCTCTTTTTTGAAAAAAAAGATATATAAAAGTAGAAATTAAAAAACTTAAAGTTTTTAATCGAAAAATAAAAGAAGGATTAAAGAAAGGAATATCTAGGGCTGGTAATTTTTTTATCTTGAAATTTTTAGACAAGCCATAGTATTGAAAGGTATTTTTTTTAATCTTATTCAACCGCCACGGCACCACAAGCTCCACCTCTAATCCTTGATTAGCAAAAGCCTCACACATCTTGGTTATTTGAATACCGTGTGCCTTTTCGGTTGGAATTCTAGCGTTTACTATATAAATTAATTTCATTTTTATTCCAAATAACCTAGTCGGCAACATCTTTTGCAAACTGGCGCTAAATTAATTTGTAATAATTTTTTTCTAAAATCTTTTATTTCCCTGCCGTTCCAAATTTCAGCAAAGTTTTGCTCAAGCAAATTACCAAAACTTTTTTTAATAAAAGGACAGAAAATGACTTTAGCTTGGGCATTAACCCTAAGCGAATTAATGTCTTTGCAAAATAATTTTTCACTTACCCTTAGATTTCCTTGTAAATATTTTCCTGGATGTCTTTCAAAAACACTCGGCTGAACGACAACATTCAGACCTTTTATTTTTCGCAAATTCCCTAAAAGATCCAGGATTTTTTTCTTACCAAATCTATAGCCTGTGTTTTCTTTTTTTTCTATAGCAAAATCTTCTTTGTTAACCCTCAATACTTTACCAGACTTTTCTATTTCTTCAAAAGTGGACGACATTTCAAACTGTAAAGCGTAATTAGAAACCCCGATTTCTTTAACAAACTTTCCAATTTCTAAAATTTTATCCATGTTTTCGTTCATAACAACTGAATTTACGGTCAAAGAGAAACAATCTTTTGTTAATTCAATTGCGTTTATTAGTTTATCAAAAGCATAATCTCTTCCTCTTATCTTGTTGTGTACATCTTTTAAACCATCTAACGAATAACCAATACCTGTAACATTCTTTAAGCTTTTTAACTTATCTATATTTCTTTCGTTTATTAAAGTTCCGTTTGTGGCTAAATAAACTTTTAAGTTTATGTTGTCCAAAAATTCTATAATCTCCATTAGGTCTAAGCGCATAAAAACCTCTGCCCCAATCAAAGAAACATATTTCAGTTTTTTATTACTATTTTTTAAATTTAGAAATATTTCTTTGACCTCTTCCAGGGTTAGATCTTTAGCATCAGTAGATCTTTCGCTTTTTTGATAACACATCTGACAGTCTAAGTTGCATTTTGTGGTCGGTTCAAAAACAACTGTATTGGGCATTTCCATATTCTCACCCTTTTTTGCTTTTTGTAGGTTTTTCTTAACTTCGAAGGAAACTAAAAAAGATTGCCCTTTTTTAAGAGGTTTATATAAAAAAGAGTTTTTTATTATTTTTTTAATCCTTTTCATTTGAGAAAATTAAAAAATGAAACTGTTTTTTTAATAAGCCCCTTAAACTCGGAACGACCACAGTACAAATAAACAAAATTTCTTGGCAAGACACACAAATCACTATTTTTGTTCACCAATCCTGACATTACGGTAACAGCCGAATCAAAATTATTTTCTTTTAGAATCTCTATCACATCTTCGTTGTAAACACCAAATGGGTAAGCAAAAAGCTTGGAATCTTTTGATAGCTTTTCATCAATTATTTTTTTAGATTCTGTAATTTCTTTTTCTATTTCATTTTTATTAATTTGAGATAACTTAAGATGACTAGTGGTGTGCAGCTGAAAATCTACAAGTCCAGATCTTTCCATTTCTTCAACTTGCTCCCAAGTAAGCATTTTAAATTTTTTATTAAACTTTTCTATAAAAAAGTAATTATTAACAAAATTAGTTGTTAAAAATATCGTTGCTGGAAAATTATACTTCTTTAGAACAGGAAGCACTGTATCATAATTATCAGAAAATCCATCATCAAAAGTTAGAACTACGGCTTTGTGTGGAATTTCTTCTTTATTCTTTAGAGTTTCCACCAGCTTAGCGTAAGAAATAACGTTAAAATTATTGTCGTACAGGTATTTCATTTGCCAAGTGAAGTCTTTTGGCAGAACATTAAACAAAAAATCTGTATCACTTACAGAATGATACATCAAAATAGATGCTTCGTTTCTCAAATTTCCAGTAACAAAATTAAGAAAAAAGTAGATTAAGTTTTTAATTTTACTCTTTAAAAATATCATATGGACCATCTTAAGATTTTTTAGCAATTACAAACCAAGCAATTGGACATGGATAATTTTTCTTTAATTTTTTTGGAGAAATTTTATCCAAAAATAAACACAGAAATCTAAAAGGAATTTTTATAAAGTTAAAAATCTTTGGCAGATGACATAAAACAAAATCTACCAAATTTCCAGAAGCTGAAAATCTTTCTCCAACAGAAAACATCTCTACTTCCTCAAAGCCGACAGTAGCAAGAATCTTCTCTATCTTTTGGGAAGTATATCTACGAAAATCTGGAACAGTGCTTTCCTCTGCTTTTATAAACTGGACATTGAAAAAAAACTTCCCTTCTTTTTTTAATATCCGATAAACTTCTCCCAGTAAATCTTCTGGTTTTTCTATCATACACAAAGCATTAAACAGAAAAACATTGTCAACAGAATTATCTTCCAAGGGGATTTTTTCATCTAGATTGGCAACTATGTCCGGTTCGACACTTTGATCTCCGTCAATTCTTATCAATTTTTGAGGATTTATGGCCCAATAGCGTTGGTAACTAGCATCCTTTTTTCCACTAGCCAAATCAACACAAATACCACCCAAGTTTTGACACCTCTTAGCTACTTCCCAATTAAACAAAATTCTATAGAAAGATTTACCCTTTATGGTTTCTTTGATTAAGTCTATAAACTTATTCATTAAAAATTTTTACAAGTCTATCTATTAAAATATTTATATCGTGGTTTTTTGTGACATACTCCCTAAAATTATTTTTATACTTTTCTTTTTGAGATTGAGGCATGTTAAGTATATTCTTCATTTTTCTTGCCAAATCCTCACTATCTGAATCTTCAAATATAAACTCTTTTGGCAAAACACCTTCTAGAGTTTTATTTGAAACCAAAACCAAATCACCAGAAGACATTGCCTCTAAGATCGTTTTGTCAAAAGAGCCACTCGGTGTTAAGTTTACAAAAAGTTCATGTCTGTTATAAATATCAACTGTCTGGTTGTTGTTAACAGAACCCAGAAAACTTATTCTATCACAAGCATTTTTTTTGAGATCATCATAATAATCTTTATCCTTCTCTGTGGGACTACCAACAACATCCAACACAATTCCTTCCGTTTTGTTCACTGCCTTGATCAAAACTTCTAACCTTTTAACCGGAGAAATTCTTCCCAAACTCAAAACGCTTCTAGCCTGTTTTTCTACGTTATTCCTTTTGAATATTTCCGTATTTATTCCAACTGGCATTTGTTTTGATTTCTTAAAACGCGCTGTAAAAGAAGCCGAGGAGGTACAAAGAACTCTATGCGATAAAAAGACTGCAATTCGCGTTAGCATATTACCATAACGATGGTTGCGCCATAAAATTATTTTTTTACCTAACATTTTCCACAATACACCCGCCAAAAGAACATACTCCTGATTCATGTGCACAAATACAGAATCGTATTCTTTTCTGAATTTCAAAATATATTTATAGAAATTTTTAGTGTATTTTATCTTTGATATACCTGTTTCTTTTCCAAGGGAAAGAATTTTTACATTCTTTGGTAAATCATATTCTCCTTTAAATAAGCAAACAACCAAAATAGACTCAACTTCTTGAGCCAAAGCTTCTATCCACTCATGATAAACACCCAAAATATCGTCATTTTTATCAACTTTTTGGGTTATAAACAAAAGTTTAACCATAATACTACGATATATTAACTGTAACAAAAAAACCCGCCAACATCTACTACAAAGCTGTGACGGGCTTAATTTTTACTTACTTAGTAGTTTCAGGTCAGAGCTAACCATCATTTCTACAAGTTCTTCAAAAGAAACTTTTATCTCCCAACCCAAGTCTCTTTTGACCATAGAAGAATCACCCTTGAGAAATTCTACTTCTGCAGGTCTAAAAAATTCTAGACTTATTCTTAAAACAATGTCGCCAGTATCGGTTCTGATATATTCTTCAGAGACCCCCTCCTTACCATTACTTTCAACTTTAATTCCAGCCGAAGCAAAAGAAAGCTCCACAAACTGCCTAACAGTAAAAGTTTTACCAGTAGCAATAACATAATCTTTGGGTGTCTCTTGTTGAAGCATAAGCCACATAGCATAAACATAGTCACCAGCGAAACCCCAGTCCCGATACGAATCTAAGTTGCCTAATTCAAACCGATTTATTATCCCTAGTTTAATTTTAGCAACAGCATTAGTAATCTTTCTGGTAACAAACTCCAAACCACGCCGTGGAGATTCGTGATTAAACAAAATTCCCGAACAAGCAAACATATTATAACTTTCTCGATAATTAACCGTCATCCAGTGGCCATAAAGTTTGGCTACGCCATAGGGGCTACGAGGATAAAAAGAAGTTGATTCGCTTTGAGGGGTTTCTTGAACCTTACCAAACATCTCCGAAGTAGATGCCTGATAAAAACGAATACTGGGATCAACAGTCCGAACTGCTTCCAAAACATTCGTTACCCCGATACCAGTTACTTCACCCGTGTATGTGGGTTGTTTCCAAGATTCAGCAACAAAAGACTGTGACGCCAAATTGTAAATCTCGTCTGGTTGAGATTCTTGCAAAGCACGAATTAAAGAATGCTGATCTAATAAATCTCCTGAAATTAAGTGGATTTTGCTTAGAATATGCTCGATATTGTCTCTTCTTTTGGTGCTAGCTCTTCGTTCTAAGCCAAACACCTCATAATTCTTGGAAAGCAACAACTCAGCCAAATAAGAGCCATCTTGGCCCGTTATACCCGTAATTAACGCTTTTTTTGTGGTCATTCCCTACCTCCTATATATTTTCAAATAGCTTAGATACTGTATAGCATATTTCTATATTTTTCCAAATACTCTTTTCTAGTGCAACTATTTATTTGTTTTGTTGGTTTTATGTTTCCGTTTAATGCTCGTTCTATTTTTGTTTGCAAACCTTTTTTGTCCCCCTGTCTAAAAATGTTCTCTTTCTCTAAAACTTCATCTGCAATACCCACATCTGTTGAAATTATATTACATCCTGCAGCAGATGCTTCAATAAGGGTCATTCCGTAACCCTCATAATTTGAAGTGAGCAAAAATAAGTCGCATGTTTTGTAATAAGACGTTAAGTCTGTTGTCCACTGTTCCAATATAGCATTGTTTTGTAATTTGTATCTTGTGATTTGTGATTTGAGCGCTTTGCGCTGTGAACCATCGCCAACAATAATTAAACCTGTTTTGGGGTAATTTACTACGACGTCGGACATCGTAGTAATAGCTGTACTTATATTTTTTTCTTTGGTTAATCTTGATGCCATCAAAATTATAAAATCAAATTGTGGGTATTTTTTATGCAAGTCAATTTTAATTGGTGAATTCTTTATTTTTTCAACATCTACCCAAATTGGTAAATTCGTAATTCCTAAATCATAATTCTTAAATCTTAATTCTAACGACTTTCTAATTCTTTCACTAACAACGCGTATACAATTTGCTTTTGGAATTAGAAATTTAGCTAGCCAAACTCGCACCCTATTTTTAAGAGATTCTTTTTTAAAATAAGGAGACATAAAATCTGTATGCACCTGTAATTGCAATTTCGCGCCGAAATATCTTGCCAATTTCCAACCAATAAAACCAGTTTCAAACGGATCTTGTGCTGAAATTAAATCAGGTTTTTCGTATTTCTTTCCCCTTTTTAAAGCGCTCAAAATATTTGATTTTTGAATTAAAAGTATATCTAGTTTTTCTACTAATTTGCTATATTCAACCATCCTCTGGCTGACTTCAGAGTTCTCCTGCAAAATATTCTTGTCTGTGGTAAACATTAAGACGCGCATAATATTTTGATGGTTTCTTTAATCATTTTTTCTTTATTAAATTCTTTTACTTTTTCTTTAGAGTTCTTAATAAATTTTTCTCTCAATACTTTATCTCTATACAACTTAAGAATGGCCTCCTTAAACTGTTCTTTGTTGTTAAATTCAACCAGAAGGCCATTAACATTGTTTTCTATAAGTTCTGGGTTCCCACCAACTTTAGTAGTAATAATAGGAATTTCCATGCCCATAGCTTCTAAAATTTGATGCGAGAGTCCTTCATATCCCGTATTTAAAACAAACAAATCTCCCGCCCGCAAATATTCTAAAACTTTTTTATGAGATTCTTTCTCGAGTATAACTAGCTTCGCTTCCGGAATTGCTTTTTCAATCTCCGGCATTAAATTCCTTAACATTGCAAATCCTTTCCACGGCACCGGCCGACCCGCGGAAATAATAATAAAATTCTTCCTGTTGGAAGTCGAACTTCCCACAGAAATAAATTCAAATGCATTATAGACAACATCAATTTTTTCTTCTTTCACGCCCCACATTAAAACAATCTTTTTCAAATATTCACTAGGTACAATAATTTTGTCTGCTCTTTTTGCAACAGTTCTTTCAATTTTCCTCCTAAGTTCAGTAAAAAAATCAAACTTTTTATCTTGAAACTCTTCTGGCGTAACAAACTTTGTATCTTGTTTCTTGGTTATTGATTTTTGTTGCCATTGCTCCCAAGCATAGTCTCCCACAATTTTTAAAATAAATTTTTTGCGTAATAAAAAAGATGCCAAACAAACCGGCAAGCCAACACTTACTGGATCTTGAGCGTAAACAACATCAACTCCGCGAGACCCTTTCAACAATTTCAGGAAATAGATAAAATGACGAACAACTTTCGGCAAAGCCCTTACCTCACCGAAACTAAGAACTCGAACACTCAATCCTTTTTTAGGAAGTTCATCAAAAAGTAATTTAGAATATGTCGCCGGACCACCAATGTCGGGCGGATATATGCCAGTTGCAATTAAAATTTTCATTTCATTTGGAAAATATATTGAACCTAATAATATGTCCAACGGCAGCTACTCCATCTTTCCAGCCGATCTTCTTTCCTTCTTCATATGTCCGACCATGATAGGATATACCAACCTCACAAACTCTACACTTAGCTTTTGCTATCCGAGCAGTAATCTCAGGCTCAATACCAAACTTCTTTGAACGTAGTTTATGTTTGAAAGAATCTAAAGTGTTTTTATTGAATGCTTTATAACAAGTCTCCATATCGCTAAGATTAAAATTTGTCAGCACATTTGAAAAAAAAGTTAACGTTCTGTTTCCAAGATAATGCCAATAATATAACACCCGACGAGGCTCACTGGTCACAAAACGAGAGCCATAAACAGCGTCCGCCTTACCATCAATTATGGGCTGAATGACCTTTATATAATCGTTTGGGTCGTATTCCAAATCAGCATCCTGAATAATTATAATATCACCAGTCGCCTCCAAAAAGCCCTCTTTCAGTGCTGAACCCTTCCCTTCGTTTCGGTTCTTCATAATTACCCTATATTTCGGTTGGCTTATTGATTTTAAAATATCTCGCGTACCATCTGTAGAGCCATCATCAACAATAATAACTTCTTTTTCTAAAGGAAGCCCAACAGCATCAACACGCCTTAACACCTCAATAATGTTGTTTTTTTCATTATATACTGGTATCACTATAGATAACCTCATAAATATATAATAGTATAACTTTTGTAGATTAAAAACCGTTCTACTAAAACAATGGCACACATAAGGAAAAAGGTTTTATATATAATAACGAAATCTATTTGGGCTGGCGCTGGAAAGTATGTATATGACTTAGCGACCAATTTACCTCATTACAAATTTGAGGTTCTTGTTGCTGGTGGTGGAAGTGGAGAAATGGCGCAAAAGATCAAAGAAAAAAATATACCATACTACAACATTGAAAACTTCCAGAGAGATGTTTCTGTTTTTAAAGATTTCTTTGCCTTTTTTGAAATTTTATCTCTTCTAAATAAGACTCGTCCAGATATAATACATGTTTCTAGCTCCAAGGCTGGAGGTATTACTGGTCCAGCAATTTTATTTTATAGAATTTTTAATTTCCTATCTCTCAAAGGATTATCTTTAAAAACCATTTTTACTGCCCATGGTTGGGCTTTTTCAGAGAAACGACCAAAGTTACAAATAAAATTTATAAAAATTTTCAGCAAAATTACGGCTCTTTTTTATAATAAAATAATTTGTGTATCTGAATTTGACAGACAGAATGCCTTAAAAAATAAAGTCACCTCTCGAAAAAAACTGATAACTATTCACAATGGTATAGATCCAGAAAATTACAATTTTCTATCAAAAAGTGAGGCGCGAGAAAAACTAATTAAAAACTATAATTTAAAAATTAAAAATTCTGATCTATGGGTTGGTACTATTGGAGAAAATACCAAAAATAAAGGCCATAAGTATCTACAAAAAGCCCTTCCAAATAGTGTCATCATCCAAAACCTTCCTCAAGGATATAATTACTTAAGAGCATTTGATATCTTTGTACTTCCATCTTTAAAAGAAGGATTGCCATATATTGTCCTAGAGGCGGGACTCGCACGAGTACCTGTTGTCGCCACAAGAGTTGGAGGAATACCAGAAATTATAGAAGATAAGAAAACCGGACTACTGGTAAACCCCGCCAATGCTCTCAAGTTGAAAGAAGCCATAAAAAAATTAGAGAATAATCCAGAAAAGAAAAACACCTTGTCTTTTGCTCTTTGGGAAAAAATAAACAAGGAGTTTGTCTTGAAAAATATGTTAGATGTTACTATCTCTACGTATGTAAAAAACTCCCGCCCCAGCAAACAACACTAGAGAAAAGATACCAAAATAATAAAACTTTTTACTTAAACCTGAACCATCTTCGGCTATGGCAATAACATTTGCTTGGTTTTCTTTGCCAACTTCTCCCAAATCCTCTTGAAGATCATCTTGGTTTATTTCTTCTATTTTTGGCTCTGACAATATTGGAGTTGTTTTTATTTGTTCTTCTTTTTTACTGTAAACAAAAATAGTTTCGTTCTTTATTCCTGGTGTTTCTTTGGTTAAGATGCTTCCCTCCTCAGCCCTAGAAAAACTTTGTTTTTCCAAAAGAACTCCCTGATAACTAAAAGAGTCTGCGCTAACACCATTTGGATAAAGAAGATTAACTAAACCACCTACATCCTGCAAAAAGATACCCGACGATGAAATGGGTATCACTAAAAAACCAAAAGGTCTGATAAAACTATTCTTAGAAAAAGTAAATTTTTGGTTATTATATTTAATTTGCCACCCAGAGATGTTTGTTTCGTTTCTTGAGCGATTTTCTAATTCAAGAAAAGAATCTATTCCTGTTTTTATTTCAGATATAAAAATTTCATTTGGCACAACCTTAACCACAAGTGAATCTACAGATGAAAAACCTCCAGAAGACACATCTAAAATAACTTTATACTCCCCAATATATTTATAGAAATGCCCAACATTTTTACCATCTTTTAATGTGCCATCACCAAAATTCCACAAATACCTAGGGTTTTCTAGAGGTTCATTATTTAAGCCAAAAGCCTCTCCAATAAACGCACCTGTGGCTCCGGCAATCATAGTTTTATCCTTACCGGCATGAGCCGTAATTTTAGGCCTTTGTTCTGGTGGAATATAGGTCTCTGGAACACCCATGCTCGACGATTCATCTTGTTGTCCCAACTCTTCTTCTGGTTCTTCAAATCCAGCATTTTGTACTCCCGGTGTGGGAAGCCGAGCTTCCCACAGACCGTTAATTTTTTGTAAAGAATTACCGTCTCCCGATCCACCCACCTCTACATCATAAAAAACACTATCCATGTCGCTTAAATCTGCATTTCTAATTGTCAATTCTTCGCCAGTATTTTTTAGTGAAAACGCGCTGTCCAAAACAAGACCTGAAAAGCTAGGCCAATCTATTAAAAATTTATCAGGGTTATCTACAATCACCGCATAGCTATTGGCAGAGATAATCAAACTACCCGCTTCTTCAACAAGATTTATCTTGTGATTTGTCTCGTTCTCGTAAAGTTTCCAACCAGACAAATCTAGGTCTTCATTAGAATCATTGAAGATTTCTATCCATTCACGCCCACTATCCGTTCCCTCCACGTCATACATGATTTCACTAATTACGACACCAGCAAAAACAATTTGCGGAAATAGAACAGATAGAAAAATAAAATATCCCAACTTTGTCATATTAAAGTTAGGCTAACAAATGAAAATGTCGGGGTCAACCTTAAAATTTTATTGTATCTCCGGGGCTTAAAGGTTTTTCTTTATTCTCTATAATTTCCTCGCCCTCTTTCTCTCCCTCCCCCGGTGACTTAACATCGGCAAGAAGTTCTCGAAGACCTTTAAAATCTGGAGTTGATTTTTCTTTTCTTTTTTGAAAATTTTTATCTTCTCCAAATCCAGTCTTCTTTTTCCCAAGACTCCTTAAAGACAAGTATTCTTTCTCTTTTATTTTTTGAACTGAAGACTCATCCGTCTTTGGCTGAGGTTTTGGAGTTGGAGCAGGAGAAGGTGTTGGAATTGAAGATTTAGGTTGAGACTCTGTAGCATAAGCACGATGCTTTTTACAGTAAATAGGGCGCTTTCCATCTGGTTCAAAAGGTACTACTGTTTTATCACCGCAAACAGAACAATCAGCTTCAAATAATTTTGGAGAAGTTGGTTCTAAAACCTCCTCTTTGCTAGCTGTTTTATCCCCATCCACTTTTTTTTCCTTCTGAATCGGCTCATGCCACTTTGCAATAGTATCTTCCACATCTTTTTTAGAATTGCAATAATTTTTCTGAGAAGTTGCCTTTATTTCTTCTTTAAATGTTACTCCGGAATGAGCAATGGGAGGTAGGGTTGTAGCCGAAAATGGTCGAGAAGGCACACCGTCTATGGATAGCTTCAAATATGTGCGGGCCAACCCAAGATTAACAATATCTTCAGCCAAAAACTCTGGAGTAAATTCAACCTCTAGAATCTGCGCATCGGCAGGGCCAACCCTAAAGACAACGTGAGTTCCTACATTTCCAAAAACAGCGTCACTAACCCCTTCAGGCATTTGAGCAATATATTGATGAGCTAAAATAAGGGCTAAACCGTATTTTCTTGATTCAGAAAGAATATCTTTAAAAGATTCAGCGGCAAAGTTCTGGAATTCATCAACATAAAGATAGAAATCTGGAAAGTCTTTCTCTGGCTCAGTAGCTCTACTCATTGAAGCCAAATAGATTTTGGTAATTAACATCGCCCCCAAAAGGTTTGAGTTTAGTTCCCCAATCCTTCCCTTGGAAAGGTTCATAATAACAATTTTCTTTTCGTCCATCGCTTTCCTGAAATCAAGACTAGATTTTGGTTGACCAATTATATTTCTAATTAAAGGATTGGAAGTAAACTGACCTACTTTATTTTGAATTGCAGGAGTTGCTTCGGCGGCAAACCTGTCTGTATATTTGGCAAATTCTTGCTCCCAAAATGCCTTAACAAT
>JBHPEK010000015.1:0-13950 GCA_042577045.1 Patescibacteria group bacterium | reverse complement strand
TCTTCCGGAAACCTCTTGAAAAAGCTTTAGGCCAAATGAATTAGTCGGCCCTATTCCTTTGATTTTTTGTAAATCCCCCACACTGGCATCCAACGCACCTTGAAGATTTTTGAATTTTTTAAGTGTTTCCTTTGCCATGGGCTTACAATCTTTCATTGGTGTCCCTAAAGACAAAAGCAATTCTATAATTTCATAATCTAAAAACCCATCCAGCCCACCTTTCAAAAACCTGTCACGCAATCTTTTTCTGTGCCCTAAACCCTTATTTTTATCCATCCCGTTAGAAATAAGAAGCCACGGGCTTCTGTTAATTAATTATAATATTCTCTTGTCTTGCAACTATGTTATTGTTTAATTCCTGTTAGAGCTTCTGCAAGGTTAATTTCTAACGGGATCTATAACTATTAAATCATCTCACTTTTTTGGCCCTTTTACAAACAAAAAACCGCCAGTCGTTACAACTGGTGGCCCAATAACCTTCTCAAAAAACCATCCCCTTAACTTAAGCTTCAATTGATCAATTGATTAAAACCTAGGTTAAGGGAGGGAAATCGATAAATGATTTAATCTCTCTCCCTCGATTTTAAGCACTACGATCTACATCGCACCGCAACTCCAACAAGGAGCTGGTTCACCTCCATCGGTAAAAGACCGATGGGCTCCGCAACAAGGCATCAACCCCGTGCTCGGCAATTTTTCGGATGATTTTTCATACTCTTCAAGCATTCGCAAATCCTCCTGTACGCCCTCCCTGAATGGCCTCGTAGCTTCAATGCACTGTTCCTTTTTTGAAGAGGAGCAGCTCGCCTCGCCTTTGGTACTTGTACCTGAAAGCGAACCCGATGAACAGAACGACCCCGGCCAACCTTCATTAACACATGGATGGCCACCACTCGAAAAATTTCCCATATTTTACCTCCTAGTCAAATTTGTTAGTCCGATGGAAGATTTCCATGAACTTATTTTCTATGTACATTATACCATATCCATAGCAGTTGTCAAGGTATCTAAAACCCCCTATTCACCGAAATAGAGCCTAAAAACACCTAAACTATACAAAACCCGCCCTGATTCTGTATAGTTTAACGATTTTTGGGTTATTTATTATTTTTTCAACTTCTTATTCCTAGCCAAACTATGAATTACCCAACCAATAACAAAGCCGTACAAAACAGCCATTATTCTCATGGAAACCATCGCGTAACTAAGACAATCACTACCAGAACAAGACATCATACCTTCTATTATCACTGAATCAATTAACAGCATTGGGATAATAAAAAGATAATTTAATATTGGTATAGCTAAAACAGCTGGTCCAAGAATAAAGAATACTATGGCTGTCACATAACTCCCCCACAATTTGAATGGATTGTAGAATTTTTTTACTGGTGTTTGTATATTATTTATTTCTTCCATGTTGTTTTTTTAATTAATTACTAATAAACTTATTTTTAAAATACTTTCTAATTAAAACAATTATTCTATAAATAGCACACGAGGTGCTATTTTTCAAGATAGATATTTTTTGAGATTATTTATGGAATTTCATCATGAACTTCATGTGCCCTTCTTTTCCCTCCATTCCTTCTTTGCCTTCCCACTTTTTGTGAAAATCTCCTGCCGTGGAACAATCAAAATCAAAAAGCTTTCCAAATTCTGCCATCATTTCTTTCTTTTTTTCACACATTTCTTCTGGAGTCATTTCAGAATTTTTAAACATTTGCAACTTATGTGTCCACTCTACTTTTTCAGGACTAGTAAAATCTTTGCCACCATATTCATAATGACCTCTAAATTTACCTGCAAAAGCAGACCCAGCCATAGTTAAACCAAGAACCGCAACGGTAACAAATAAATGAGTTATTGTTTTTTTCATAATACCTTTATTATACTTGTTCACCCCACCAACTACAAGAACATTTATGAACACTTCCCCCTACAGTATCCGAACAAACAAAAAACCCCACTAGGTGGGGTTTTGGATTTTTATCTTGTTTTGAGATTATCGATAAAATTACCGAAACCAACAAAACGAAAAACTTTTTCGGTGTATCGCGAACAGAACCTCTGAATCGCTAACGACGAAGTATCGAACTTATCGTCCATGCTTTAACCTCCCCTCTTCAAATTTACTTATAGATTCTCTCCCAGCACTCTGGGCGTAACTGCCCAGCGCCTTCCACGTAATGCATTCTTAAACTAATGTGTGTTTCTTTGCTGTAAATTGTTTCCTTCCCACAACCACAAACACATTTGTCTTTTTTCCGCCTACACGAACAAACGCAAGAACTTCCCCCGAGTACCGGAGCTCCATCTGATGATCTACCGGCACCTTCATCTCCCAAACAAAACTCATGTTCATCTTGTTCACAAAACTGACAAGTATACACCTGAACCATTTTTACCTCCTTTTCAATATTTCATGAATTAATCTACCAATACACCCGATCGTATTCTTCCAACACTAATCTTTCTTGAGATCCGTTGTATTTATAGATTGTTAAGGAACAATTTTTTGGTGAATAAATCCTCCCCACCTCATCATAACTAATACGCTCCAGCAAAAAACGAAATGCCCGTATTGTACCGCCATGCGTTACAACAAGTATCTTCTGTCCCCTTCTATCTCGAAAGAGCATATTAACAAAAAGATAAACTCGTTCGCATACATTAGCAATACTTTCTCCTCCGGGAGGGTATGCAAAAAACGAACTGTATGTTGACCAATAATCTTCTAGCCACGGAAAAGACTCCTCGGCTTCAGCGGTGGTCATGTCAAAAGCATGACCAGAGTCTCGCTCCCTAATAAAAAGATTACTTCTCACTTTTGTACCTTCACTATCAGGGTAAGCTTTGAGGATTCCATCGACCGTTTGTATGGTTCTTTCATATCCTGAATGGTAAATGTAGTCGAACAATCCAAATTCTTTTTTTAGACCCACTCCTGTCTTTTCCGCCTGCCACCTGCCATGTTCTGTAAGCGATACTTTGTGATCAGGTACTCCCTGAACAGCTTTTCTCGCTTCGTCATCAATGAAATAAATGCTACCCTTTTTTGCCAGATTTCTTTCTGACTCTCCATGACGAACCAATACAATTAAACTGGGTCTTTCCATTCGTTTTTTCTCCCCCTTTTCAACGTTCTATTTCCCCCATTCAAGCACATTCTCATCGTTTTTTCCAGGTCTTTATTAATCCCACAACACCAACGATACTCACTACCAGTCCTATCAGTTGTCCTCCCGGACTATCGTCAATTCCGGCATATACAAACATAAGCGCACCGATCAATATTGCGGGAATGGAATATAGTATTCTTATTTTATTCATACCCCCTAATTTTTACATAAAACAACCTGTTTTTCAAATAAAAAACCCCACTAGGTGGGGTTTGATTTAACGACTCAGAAAGGTACCTTTTTTGCGTTTAGTGCGACTTTCCGGTTTTTTAGGCAACTCTTCTGGTCCAAACAGCCATGGCAACTTCTCTTGGGCAAACTTTCTAGCACCCAAAGCAAGGGTGGCAACATTTATCGTTTTCTTTTTCTTCTTTTTCATTCATCCCCCTTTTTTCAACGTTCAGTTAAAATTTTATTTCCATTGTATCACCGAGATTGAGTCCTACCCTGTCTACAGTACCAGCCAACAGCTCCAAAACAAAATCCGACCGTGTGTCTGAATAAAGTAATTCTTCAGAAAATGGCTCGGCATTCTTTTCTATAAAAACAATTTCCATATTTTTATTAATCCAAATAATGTCCAAAGGCACATAAGTATTTTTCATCCAGAAACACAAACTTTCCGCATCATCATATTGCCCAAAAAGCATTCCTTTGCCTGGGTCTAGACTTTCTCTAAACATCAAACCTTGGGTAACACTTTCTTTGGTATCTGCTATTTCAGCATCAAAACAAACATCTCCAAAACAAACTTGGCGCCACTCGTCTTCTTTTTCCTCCTTTTCCAAAAATTTCTGTTTACCACACTCTAATACTTTTCTTAAATTTTCACCAGACGACATTAACCGACTTACTGATGCAATCCTGTTGGTTATTTCTGTAATTTCCAAAATAAATTTCTCGTAAAATTCTCCCGTATTACCACAATTAAAACAGAAATTAAAATCTTTATTATAATCTTCGTATTGACCGTTAAATTTGCTTGTGAAATCAAGCCCGGACATAGTTAAACCAAGAAAAGAAACTAACAATATATAAATTACCTTTTTTATGCTCACAAACTTATTCTTCAAAAATCATTCTTTTATAAACTGCCCTTGTCGTATCCACGTCTCTCTTGCAATATTCCAAAATCTCATCAATCTTCCCCGCTTTATAAAAATCAAAAACCTGTGAGCCATCAATGCCGTCTTTGGGTGTAGGTATTCCAAGAGCAAGCGCAATAGGTTCCAGCCCAACGGAAGCATCAAAAGACCAGTTTGTCCACTCCCTCATTGTGTCATAAATAGGAAACTTTCTATATCTCGCAAAACTCAAATCCCTACTTGGCTTCACCTTATTAATAATTGATCGCTGGTATATAAATCTTAAATCAAAATCCATCACATTATGGCCTATAAACAAATCTGACTTGTCAGCAATTTTCCAAAATTTTTCGAGCATCTTCGTCTCGTCGCCACCTTCGTAAATAACTTCTGTTTCCATATCGTCAACAGCATAACCAATGCAAAGAATTCTACCAAAAGCGCCATTAAAAGAAGTTTTCAGAAGATATTGCTCAAAATCTTTTTTTGCTTTTTTGTTCTTTTCTATCGCCTTTTCGTGTAAAAACCTCAGTATTTCATGTTTATCATCTGGCGCAGGCAACGTCTCAATATCAAGATATAATTTTCTCATTAATTTATTCTACCACGTTACCGAACAAAAAGAACCAAACAAAAGATAAACAAAACCCCGCAAAAAGTGCGGGGTGATTTTGTATTACTATGTCACTCCAAGAAAAACAGCCACCACAGCCCAACTTTCTACCTCTGAATAACCTACTTCTTTTGAAAGTCTTGTCGCCAACATTTCAGCCGTTTTTTCTGCATATTCTTCACACAAATATACATAATTCGGGCTACTTAGCAATGTGCCAATGTCTATACCATTATCTTTAGCAACTAACACATTGAAAGTTTCTACATTTTGAGGAAGTTTATTTTCAAACTCTCTTTTAATTTCTTCAAAACTACTAATATCATCTGGAGTTTTCATTTATCAATACTCTTTTTTGGAAAATTTTTCAGCATCTTGAAACAGAACACTGCAACCCCTGCAAATATTGTACATAACCCAACTATAACCCCCTGGCCCCAACACTCCATTATTTCCAAGCATTTGATCGTACTCTTCACTACTACAAATCGGACAACAAAAGTTTTCATATTTTAGGTGCGGATCAACTGGTTTTTTTTCTGGAAATTCAAGACCTTTTAAGTCTTCCAAGTCAATTTCTTTTTTCATTCCTCCTCCTTTTTCAATGTTCACGTTTCCTCTATCATCCCATTTTTTCTAATTTTTGCAAATAGAAAACCCGGTTATTGTGGCCGGGCTTATTTTTGGCGAAGAGGGGGGGCTTTTCAATTGGAGAGCTTGGCCCATGGGTAATGGACGCCCCCCACTCCTCTATGCTCTTGTGGAGCGATCTATTAATTATAGTCTCTAACTAAAACTTGTCAATAGATTTTATAGAATCCTTAGTAAAAATTAGATGTTTATAGTTTAAAATGTCAAGTGGATTTACATTTCTAGCCTCCTCCACCAAAATACCCGGCAAGTTTTTAAAGGCTCTTTTGGTCTCTTTGTCGTTCTCGTTTATTAAAATCTCTGCTCGGTTTTTTCTCTTAGTAGTCAACTTTTCAAAACCCTTTATTATGCCCAAGCCAGAAATAATACCATGGGCTTCTTTTGTTTTTGGCCTGCCTGCCTCGCTCGGCGAGGATAATTTCAAACTGTCCAAAATAAGAATCTCACCATCTCTTAGTTTTTGAGAAAGCACTGCACACAAAGCTTTCTTCTTCATCTTTTTGTTGATTTTCTTTTTATAGTTTTTATCTTTAAGTGGGCCATGAGTTACACCACCACCAACCCAAATTGGTGATCTGCTTGATCCATGCCTGGCTCGTCCAGTTCCTTTTTGCCTCCAAGGCTTGGCGCCACCACCACGAACGTCTGCCCTAGTTTTTGCGTGGGCAATAGGTGTCCGCCTGTTAGCTTGCATAGAAACAACGATTTGATGAACCAAATCAGCATTCCAGGGCACGTCAAAAATGTCAGCGCTAACCCTAACTTTCCCAGATTCTTTGCCTTTTTGATCGTATACTTTTAAATCCATAATTAATTATTTCGAATCTCCACTAGAGTTCCCTTTTTTCCAGGAATAGCACCACTAATTAAAATTTCATTAGCGTCTTTGTCTATTTTTAATATCTTCAAATTTTTTACTGTAATTCTGTCGCTCCCCATTCGGCCAGCCATCCTGGTTCCTTTAAAAACACGCTGTGGGCCAGTGGCGCCAATAGAACCCGGCTCTCTTTCAGAATGCTTTTGCCCGTGAGAACGAGGACCTCCATGGAAACCGTGTCTTTTCACAACACCCTGAAACCCTTTTCCTTTAGAAATTCCGCTCACTCGCACCTTATCTCCCTCTTCAAAAGTGGAAACATCGATAACGTCTCCTTTTTTCATTTCACCAACATCATCAATCCTAAATTCTTTCTTAGTTTTTCCTAAAGTAACTTGGGCAGACTGATATCCATCATTTTCTTCTGTTTTTATTAAACTAATAGTATTTGGTTCAGCCAATACCAAAGTAGCCGGGTAACATCTTCCTTCTTCATTGAAATACTGTGTCATTTTTTGCTTTTTTCCTAAAATAAACTTCATAATAAAATTAGCCACTAGTAACTAGCCAATGGGCACTAGAGTAAATTAAAAATGATTTAAAATCAAGTCAATCACTAGTGGCTAACAACTAATTACTAATGGCTAACTTAAACTGCTTTAACCTCGATGTCCACCCCTGCCGGTAAACTTAGACCAGTTAACGAATCTATCACTTTTGGTGTTGGATTTAAGATATCTAAGAGCCTTTTGTGCACTCTTATTTCAAATTGTTCACGAGCATCTTTGTGAACAAAACTTGAGCGATTGACCGTGTATTTTTTTATTTCTGTTGGCAGTGGTACAGGACCAACAAAGTCCACACCGGATCTTTCAACGATCTCGACGATTTGTTTAACACTACTGTCCAAAACCTTATGATCGTAAGCTCTCACTCGAATCCTCAGTTTTTGCGCCTCTGCAGGTTCTGTCTTCTTCTTTTTTTCATTTTTAACGGTCATATTTTCCAACTTCTGGCTTATGAATTATTACTTATTAATCTTTGTAACAACTCCAGCACCAACAGTTTTTCCGCCTTCTCGGATAGCAAACCTCTGTTTCTCCTCAAGGGCAATTGGTGAAATTAACTTAACTTTGAATGTAATAGTGTCACCGGGCATAATCATTTCTGTGCCTTCTGGCAAAGTAACTTCTCCAGTAACATCGGTGGTTCGAATATAAAACTGTGGCTTGTATCCTGTAAAAAATGGGGTGTGTCTGCCACCCTCTTCTTTGGTTAAGATATAAACCTCAGAATCAAATTCAGTGTGAGGAGAAACAGAACCCGTCTTTGCCAAAACCTGTCCTCTCTCAACATCTTCTTTCTTAAGACCTCGAAGCAAAATTCCAGCATTGTCTCCCGCCAAACCTTCGTCCAAAGACTTATTGAACATTTCAATACCAGTAATTGTAGTTTTAGATGTGTCTTTCAAGCCAACGATCTCAATTTCTTCACCCACCTTTGCTTTACCTCTCTCAATCCTACCAGTAACCACAGTGCCTCTCCCTTCAATAGAAAAAATATCTTCAACTGGCATTAAGAATGGCTTGTCAATCTCTCGGACTGGTTCTGGAATATAGTCATCAAGCGCTTTGGCAAGTTCCAAGATTGATTTAGCGACTTCGTCTTCAACGCTAGTAGCTCCAAGGGCTTTCAAAGCAGAACCTTTGATAACAGGGATTTCATCTCCTGGGTATTCATATTTACTTAAAAGTTCTCTGATTTCAGCCTCCACCAAATCAACAAGCTCTGCATCGTCAACTTGATCTGTTTTATTTAGGAAAACAATTAGCTTTGGCACACCAACTTGCCTTGCCAAAAGAATGTGCTCTCTTGTTTGAGGCATTGCGCCATCAGCTGCAGAAACAACCAATACAGCGCCATCCATTTGAGCAGCACCAGTAATCATATTTTTGATATAGTCAGCATGACCAGGAGCATCAATGTGAGCATAATGCCTAGCATCTGTCTCATATTCAGAGTGATGAAGAGCAATAGTAATACCCCGTTCTCTTTCCTCAGGAGCTTTGTCAATTTCATCAACCCCTTCTAATTTAACTTTGTTTCCAGCCAAATTTAGAATGTGCAAAATTGCAGCTGTTAAAGTGGTCTTGCCGTGATCAACATGACCAATTGTGCCCACGTTAACATGTGGCTTATCTCTCTCAAATTTTTCTGCCATAAAATTTTACTTTAAATTATTAATTAATTTTTAATATATACTTATATTAAAACATTGCCCCAAAAAAGCAATATCCTATATATTACTTGAAGCGTGGATATAGTCAAGCACAAAAACAAAAAGCACCAGTAAATATCAAACTGGTACTTAGCGATTTAACAATTCGTCAATTCTTTTTACAAGATATTGTTTCTCGTCATATTTTGGGCACGAAAGTTTCTTTTCACAAACAGATCTAGATGTTTTTATTATATATTCAAAACTAGAACAAAGTATTTTGTTTAAATCTTTTATGTGTTTTACGTCTATTAAATGGTCCTTGCCCATACTCAATAACATTTCTGCGGCCACTTCATCGGCCCTCAATTCTTTAAAAGTACACATTTTTAAAAACCTACGATGAAAAGGTTCTTGCACAAATTTACCGTATGCTTGCCTGCATTGATTTGCTTTTTCTTCTGATGCATTCAAACAATGCCCTAATTCATGAGCCAAACCATGAGCCAAACCCCATTCTGGGTCCACGATAAAAGAATATCTTCTTTTTATAAATCCAATAGAAATAGCTATAATCAGGGGTTTGTTAATCTGCGGAAAAAAACCACACGCATAAGGACCCACAGACTCCTCTCCCAAAAACTCACTTATCAATTCTATAGAAAGTAACTCTATGTCGTTTTCTCTAATCTTTTCTAGGAGCTTTCCTAAAAGAAAACTTTTTGTGCTTAATTCATTAAGAAATTTCGCAAATTCACTTTTATAAAAATCGTCTTGTAGTAATTCATTTAATCTAGCTTCTGCATTCTCCACAAATCAGTCTCCTTTGTTTTTTAAGGATCTTTATGACTGCTCGAAATTTAACACACCGTATCAAATACTTCAATAACACTTAATGTTCCCTACCCTCACAATTCCTTTCTGTTGGAGATCCGATCTCCCACAAATGCTACCTATCCGTGGCGATAGCCACAAATAGGTAGCAAAACAAAAAAACCACCTAAACACATAAGAATCCAGGGGGTTTTGGGTGAATAGAGTAAAAATAAGAGTATTTTAGAGTGGTAAATCTTCCAAGTCTGCTCCATCATCAAGATCCAAGTTGTCTTCAAAAGCATCTTCGGAAAATAATTGAGTTTCTTGTTCTTCCTCTGGCATGTTACTTCTTCCCTTCTTTAATGTCAATTGCTACATTTTCTGGTACTTTTTGATAATGATCAAACTCCATATTAAAGCTTGCTCTTCCTTGAGTAAGAGACCTCAAAGAAGTAACATACCCAAACATTTCTCCCAAAGGAACCTTGGCACTTATAACCTTCAAATTAAACCGATCCGCAATATCATCAATTTGTCCTCTTTTAGAATTTACTCCTCCTGTAACATCACCCAAAAACTGCTCAGGTGTAACAATCTCTACTTTCATAATTGGTTCCAAAATAACCGGCTTGGCTCTTTTGGTGGCTTCTTGGAGCGACATCGAAGCGGCAATTTTAAAGGCGCCTTCTGAAGAATCAACATCATGAAAGGATCCATCGTAAAGCTCTACGGACATATCAACCAATGGAAAACCAGCAATAACACCTTTGTCCATTGCCTCTTTAACACCCTTCTCTACAGCAGGAATAAATTCATGGGGAATAGTTCCGCCTTTAATTGAATTAATAAACTCAAATTCTTCACCCCGATCTTTTGGTTTAATTCTAAGCCAAACGTGACCATATTGACCACGACCACCAGATTGACGAATATATTTCCCTTCAGCCTGCGCTTCCATGGTAATCGTCTCTTTGTAGGCGACCTGGGGTTTCCCAACATTGGCCTCCACTTTAAATTCTCTTTTCATTCTTTCCACCAAAACTTCCAAGTGAAGCTCTCCCATTCCAGAGATAATAGTTTCTAACGTTTCGTTGTCAGTTTTAATTTTGAAAGTCGGATCCTCTTCAGAAAGTTTGTGCAAAGCTAGGCTCATTTTTTCTTGGTCTTGTTTGGTTTTTGGTTCAATTCTCATAGAAACAACAACCTCTGGTGGCTCAATGCCCTCCAACAAGATTGGATGGTCTTCCTCAGAAAGAGTATCTCCGGTGCGAGTATTTTTTAAACCAACCATGGCTCCAATGTCTCCACTGTAAACTTCTTTTACTTCTTCTCGATCGTTGGCATGCATTCTTAAAATTCTTCCAATTCTTTCTTTTTTGCCAGTTCGTGAATTTAAAACGTAAGAACCAGTGGCCAAAGTACCAGAATAAACTCTAAAATATGTTAGCTGTCCCACATAGGAATCAGTCTGAAGCTTGAAAGCCAAAGCGCTGAAAGGTTTATCATCTTCAGGTGGCCTAGTTTCTTCTTCTCCTGTTCTCGGATGCTTGCCCACAGTAGCAGGCACATCAGCTGGACTTGGTAAATAGTCCACCACAGCGTCCAAAACCTGTTGAACTCCTTTATTTTTTAAAGCTGATCCAGAAAAAACAGGAACTAAAGCATAAGAAATACAGGCGCTTCTTAAAGCTTTCTTTAATTCATCTTCTGTTGGTTTTGTGCCTTCAAGATATTTCTCAAGAAGAGCATCATCGGTTTCAGAAATTTTCTCAACCAGAATAGAGCGCAATTTTTCTGCCTCCTCTTTTAAGCCAGTGGGTATTTCATCGATATTTATTTTCTCACCTTTCTCGCCCTCATAGTAAATTGCCTTCATTGTAATTAAATCAACGATACCTTTTAGTTCAGATTCCAACCCAATAGGAAAATTCATCACCACTGCATTTGGGGTAAGTCTTTCTAAAATAGACTCAAAGCTTTTTTCAAAACTGGCCCCCATTCTATCTAATTTATTAATGAAACAGATTCGAGGAATATTATACTTGTCAGCTTGTCGCCAAACTGTTTCCGATTGTGGTTCTACACCCGCCACTCCGTCAAAAACAACCACGGCCCCATCTAAAACTCGTAGAGACCTTTCCACTTCCACAGTAAAATCAACATGACCAGGAGTATCAATAATATTTACACGATATTCATTTTCTTTATTTTGTTTGTCTTCTGGTAAGTAAGTTGGTTTCCAGAAACAAGTTGTGGCAGCTGAAGTAATTGTAATTCCACGCTCTTGTTCTTGTTCCATCCAGTCCATCACCGCTTCACCTTCATGTACCTCTCCTATTTTGTGGGAAACTCCAGTATAAAAAAGCACCCGTTCAGTAACAGTTGTTTTTCCAGCATCAATATGTGCAATGATACCAATATCTCTTATTCGTTCTATTGGGTATTCTCTAGACATTTTTTTGTTTTACCACGAGAAGTGAGCAAAAGCCTTGTTAGACTCTGCCATTCGGTGAGTATTTTCTCTCTTCTTTATTGCGTCTCCTTCTTTTTTGGAGGCAAGAATTAGTTCTTGGGAAAGTTTTTTATGAATTGGTTGACCCTTTTTAGCTCTAGCTACCTGAATAATCCATCTCATTGCTAAAAGTGTTCCCCTGTCTTCAGGAACTTCTCTCGGCACCTGATAATTTGCCCCTCCAACCCTTCGAGAACGAACTTCCATATTTGGTGTAGTATTTTTAATAGCACTATCAAAAACTTCTAAAGGGTCTGCTTTAGTTTCTTTGGCCAATTCATCTAAAGCTGAATAAACCACTTTTCGGGCAATAGATTTTTTACCATCTTGCATAACATAGTTAGTAAACCTCTCTATATCTAGAGAGTTGTATTTAAAATCGGGCTTTCTTGAGTTTTTATTTTTTATCCTTCGTCTCATATATTATTCTGTTGCTTGCCCCGCGGTAGCCTCGCTACTTTGCGAGGGTGCGGCTGCTTTAGGCGCCTTACTCTCACCTCTAACCAATTTTGCTCCATACTTAGATCTTTTTTGTTTTCGGCCTTCAACGCCAGAAGCATCTAAAACACCTCGGACAATGTGATACCGCACACCTGGTAAATCGCGCACCCTTCCTCCTCGCAAAAGAACCACGGAATGCTCTTGTAAATTATGTCCTATTCCTGGAATATATGCGGTAACCTCCATTCCATTAGTAAGTCGCACCCTAGCAATTTTACGCATAGCAGAGTTCGGTTTTTTTGGAGTGGTTGTGGTAACCTTCAAACAAACTCCTCTTTTAAAAGGAGAAGCGTAGAAAGTTGGCTTGTTCTTTTTAATGTTAAAGCCACGCTGAAGAGCGACGGCCTTAGATTTTTTGACCTGCCTAGTTCTTTTCTTTTTAATTAATTGATTTATCGTTGGCATAAAACTTATTTATATTATACTTTTTTAATGTAAATGGCAATACAGGGCAAGAATTTGATAAAAAAATCCCCGCCACTCCGGAAAACCGGCGGCGGGGATATTATGCAAACTGGAGACTATAAACCAAAGTAAGTTAGGCCTGCCTGATCATGGTCCATTCCCCTAAGGCACTAGGGTAGATGACCTCTTTCGAACTCTGGGCTGTGTTAAGAGGCACTCCCTCTATCCCAAAGCCTACTTCGTCAACTCGCAATATCCAGATCCCACCCAACGCACGATTACATGCTATGTCCTTTGATTCTTCGAAGGCCTCCA
Source organism: Patescibacteria group bacterium (assembly GCA_042577045.1). Taxonomy (GTDB): domain Bacteria; phylum Patescibacteriota; class Minisyncoccia; order JAHISW01; family Tagabacteraceae; genus JBHPEK01. The sequence continues at coordinate 835 of JBHPEK010000015.1, read as the reverse complement.
GTAAACACCCTTAATTTTCGAGTCCGAAGTTATACTAGCAAAAACAAAAAAAGGTGTCAAGCGACACCTTTTGGTTTTATCATAGGGTTTTCTTTTTACTTACCTCCTATAATATTTCTAGCAGACATAATACCCATCATGGACGACTGCATAATTCCACGCGTCCAACCACTTCCATCCCCTACTATATATAGCCCCGACATTTTGGTCTGCCCATGCCTATCAATTTCTACTCTTTGGGCATATTGCTTCACCTCTGGACCATAAAGTAATACATTGTGTTCATTCATTGGTGTTATCTTCATCAAAAGCTCTAGCATTTTCAAAACTCCACTCATAACAGCATGAGGATATGCCCTCGCTAAATCTGCTGGCACCACATCCGTAAGAGTTGGCTGAACAATACTGTTTCTTTCCAGTCTTTTTTCGGTAGATCTTTGTCCCCGCAACAAATCATAAAGGGTTTGAACAATAACCTTTCTTCCTCCCAGCATATTGGTCAACCGCGCTATCTCATTTCCATACCCAATTGGATCATCAAATGGATGAGTAAAATCTACGTGGACCAAAATAGCAAAATTTGTGTTAGATGATTTGGTCAAAGACTCTTTAGAAAAACTTTCCCCGTTAACAGTCAAATTGCCGTAAGAAGTTTGTATTTTTACAAACCCATGTGGGCAAACACAAAATGTTCGCACCTCATTATTATCACTTTGTACAACCAACTTAGGAGACTGAACCACATCGGTAAATTTTTCAAATGCTTCCGCGATCGTTTCTATGCGCACACCAATATCCACTCCATTACTTTCCAAGTTCAATCCAAATTGAGTAG
>JBHPEK010000014.1:0-15615 GCA_042577045.1 Patescibacteria group bacterium | reverse complement strand
AAAAATCTTTGGTTGTGGTTTTTAGTGTTACCATTTCAAATAATCTTTTAAGTATTTGCCGGTATGGGACTTGGTTTTATCTATTATTTCATCTGGACGCCCCTTGGCAATCACCTTTCCGCCATTTTTTCCTCCGTCTGGCCCCAGATCGATAACATAGTCAGCAACTTTGATAACATGCATATTGTGTTCAATAACAACCACCGTATTCCCTTTGTTGATAATGGCCTGCAAAACATTAAGAAGCATCTTGATATCCTCATAATGCAAACCAGTAGTAGGTTCATCCAAAAGATAGAGGGCTTTTCTGATAAAGGGTTTGGAGAGCTCTTTAGAAAGCTTTATCCTTTGTGCTTCTCCACCTGAAAGAGTTGTAGCTGGTTGACCAAGTTTGATATATCCCAAGCCAACCTCTTGCAAAATTTTTAGCTTATCGGAAATGGTATAAAGCTCCTTAAAAAAACTGTAAGCTTCATCTACGCTCATTTCTAGAATATCAGCAATACTTTTTCCTTCATACTTAACTTCTAGGGTTTCTTTATTAAATCTCTTCCCATTGCAAACAGCGCACTTTACTTTAATAGTTGGCAAAAAATGCATTTCTACCAAATTAAAACCTACTCCTTTGCATGCTTCGCAACGACCTCCTGATCGATTGAAAGAAAATCGACCCGCCTGATATCCTCTAGCTCGGGCAGATGGAAGCAGGGAGAAGAAATCTCTAATAGGAGAAAAGATACCGGTGTAAGTTGCAGGATTGGATCTGGGAGTTCTGCCAATTGGTGACTGGTTGATTTCTACTACCTTGCTTAAGTATTCTAGCCCTAAAATTTTATTCACACCTTCAAAATTTTTATTCTTCGCCCTTAAATTATTTTGAATGTTTTTATTTAAAACATTTTCAAGCAAGGTAGATTTTCCACTTCCGGAAACACCTGTGATACAAACAAATTTATTTAATGGAATATCCACATTGATATTCTGCAAATTGTTGGCTGTGGCACCAATAATCTGTAACTTTTCGTGAATATGAGATCGCTTTGCGGGAATTTCTATTTTCTTTAACCCTTTTAAATAACTTGTGGTAAGAGAATTGTTTTCGAAATCTTTGCTTAAGACTTTTTTGACGCTCTCATTTATAACAATTTCTCCACCACTATCTCCGGGGCCAGGCCCAATATCTACCAAGTGGTCTGATTCTCGAATAGTTTTTTCATCGTGCTCAACCACAATAACCGTATTTCCGGCATCTCTCAATTCTTTTATGGTTTTTAAGAGCCTATCGTTGTCTCTTTCGTGTAAACCGATAGTTGGTTCGTCTAAAACGTAAAGTGTTCCTGAAAGCTTGGAACCAATTTGAGAAGCCAGTCTAATTCTTTGTGATTCTCCTCCAGAAAGAGTGCTCGCTTCTCTGTTTAAGGTTAGATAGTCTAAGCCAACTTCTAGAAGAAAACCAAGGCGAGCAATTATTTCTCGCAAAGGTTCTTTGGCAATAGACTTATCTGTTTGATTCAACTTAGCTTCTAAGTGAATAAAAAACTCATAGACCTTATCAATCTCCATAGAAATGACTTCAAAAATATCTTTGTCTTGAATTTTGACAGACAAAGCTTCTTTTCTTAATCTTTGCCCTTTGCAATCTGGGCAGATTTCTTTATTAAAATAATCTTTTTTACCCAAGCCATCACAAGATTTACAAGCACCATAAGGACTATTGAAAGAAAATAATCTAGGTTCCACTTCTGGAAAAGTAAAACTATCTTTTGGGCAAGTTAACTCTGAAGAGAAAAGTTTCTCCCCGCCTGCATCGCCTTGCGAAACATGGCGGGCAGGTTCTCCCTCTTCTTCGTCGTTTTTGGAAGAAAAGAAAACGCGCACAAAGCCCTTACTGTAAGCCAGAGCGTCTTCTACGGCCTCAGTTAGCCTGCCAACATCGTCTACCATTATTTTATCAATAACTATATCTATGTCATGGTTTTTGTATTGAGAAAGCTTGATTTGTTCATGAAGAGAATGAAATTTACCATCGACACGAGATTCACCGTATCCTTTTTCTAGAAAATCATAAAGAAGCTGGTAGTGTTCCCCTTTTCGTCCACGTACCACAGGAGAAAGTATGGTTATAAACTTAGAATCTTTATTTTGTTCAGTAATATAATCAACAATTTCTTGAGCACTCATTTTGGCAATTCTTCCTTCACACAGAGGACAGTATAGTTTACCAATGCGAGCATATAAAACTCTAAGATAATCATAAATTTCGGTTAGGGTAGCGACAACAGAGCGTGGATTGCGCCCATGGGCCTTCTGGTTGATGGCAATGGCTGGAGAAAGACCTTCAATATCATCCACATCGGGGCGATCGGCTTGGCCAAGAAACAACCTTGCATAGGGTGAAAGAGATTCAATATATCTACGCTGTCCCTCCACGAAAATGGTGTCAAAAGCCAAAGAAGATTTTCCACTTCCCGAAACACCCGTAAAAACAATCAATTTGTTTTTAGGAATTTCCAAACTGATATTCTTTAGGTTGTGCACCCTGGCACCTTTAATTTTTATTTTATTTTTTTCCTTCTTGTTCATTTTTAATGCCTGCTCCGCCTGACGGCGAGTCGATTAACACTTCAATTCCCTTTTTGATTGATTTTGGTTTAATACTATGTTTTTTGTTGTAAGCCGTTTGGATTTTTCTTCTTCTGTCAGTTTCTTTGACAGTGTATTTTATAGAGTCGGTTATCTTATCGGCATATAAAATAACTTTCCCCTTTACGTTTCTAGCGGTACGGCCAATAGTTTGGATTAAGGATGTTTGGTTTCTTAAAAACCCTTCTCGGTCGGCATCTAAAATGGCAACAACAGCAACCTCTGGCAAATCTAACCCTTCACGCAAAAGATTAATACCCACCAAAACATCAAATTTACCTCTTCGAAAGTCCATTAAAATTTCTGTGCGTTCTATGGTTTTGATGTCGCCATGCATATAGCGCGCTTTTATTTTCTTCTTCTTTAAAAAGTCTGCTAGTTCTTCAGACATCTTTTTGGTTAATGTGGTGGCAATAACCCGTTCTTTCTTAATTACGGCTTTTTCAATTTCTTCAATTAGGTCGTCTATTTGGCTACGATTATTTTTCTCGTTGTAGACAGGACGTATTGAAATTTCTGGATCAAGAAGACCAGTTGGCCGAATAATTTGCGCTACTGTTTGAGAAGAGTTCTGCCCTTCAAAAACTCCGGGAGTAGCCGAAGTAAAAATAACTTGACCTACTCGTTCTTCAAATTCTTTAAAGTTAAGTGGGCGATTGTCTAAAGCAGAAGGTAAGCGCCAGCCGTGTTCTACTAAAATACTTTTTCGACTCTTGTCTCCCGCGAACATGCCTCGTACTTGAGGAACAGCCAAATGAGACTCATCCATAATGGTTAAAAATTTGTCTGGTTTACCTAGATAGGAAAGAAGTGTTTCTGGTGCCTCTCCAGCTAGTTTGCCCGACAAGTGCCTAGAATAGTTTTCAATACCATGACAATATCCCATTCTGCGAATTAGCTCTACGTCTTGACGAGTTCTTTTTTCTATTCTTTCTGCTTCTAAATACATGTGATTCTTTTCAAAGTGTTTCAATCTATCATTTAACTCTTCTCTAATATCTTTGAGCGCCTTATTTTTTTCAGGAATGGTCATAATAAAATGTTTAGGCGGAAAGACAACTATTTCTGGAAGTGATTCTGTTTCTATTCTGGTAAGAGGGTCCACTTTGGCAATTCTAGAAATAATTTGACCCTCTAGAACTATTTTATAAATAACGTCTTCGGCAGCGGTCATTAGTTCAAGTACATCTCCCCGAACTCGAAACTGTCCACGTTTCAGCTCTATGTTATTTCTTTCAAAGTGAATTTTAATAAGTTGTTTGATTAAATCTCCGCGAGTAATTGGTTTACCAACTTCTAGAACTAAACTAGATTTCAAGTATCTATTTGGTAAACCAAGGTTGTAAATACAGGAAACAGAAGAAACAATGATGACATCGCGCCGAGTAAGGAGAGCGGAAGTGGCCTCATGCCGAAGACGGTCTATTTCATCGTTAATCATTGCCTCCTTTTGAATATAAGTATCAGTAACTGGCATGTAGGCTTCTGGTTGATAATAGTCGTAATAGGAAACAAAATAACAAACTTTATTTTTAGGAAAGAAGTTTTTGTATTCATTATAGAGTTGAGCAGCCAAAGTTTTGTTAGGAGCCATTACTAATGTAGGCTTACCAATGTTTTGAATAACATTGGCCATGGTGAAAGTCTTTCCACTGCCTGTAACACCAAGGAGGGTTTGATATCTGTGGCCTTTCTTGGCGCCAGAAGTTAACCCCTTGATGGCTTGAGGCTGGTCTCCAGCAGGCTTGAATTGTGATTTAAGCTTAAACATACGTAAACGACCCCGCTTTCGTCGTACAGGGGGTAGGTAAAAATTCTTCTAATTGTAACCACATTTTGCCACAGTAAACACAAAAAAACAACCCAGTAAAGGGTTATTTTGGTTTAGGGTTTAGATGGAACTATCAATTTGTCATTTTTTGTCCTACACCTACACGATACTCGGTATCGTGTAGGATTAATTCATAAGAATGGCACTTATACTTTCCCTGTCTCCAGCAGACCATTCTTGCAAATACATCTCATAATCTTTCTGGTTTTTGAACTGATCTAAGATTATTTCTGTTCCAGATAAAATTAAATCATCGTAGTCTTTATAAAGAAAACTTTTTAAGCTAGACCAAGGATATTCCAAAAGCTTTTTCTTTTTGGTTGACCAATTTTTTAAATTACCATTCCTCCAATTTTTACTATCAAGAAAATCTAATGGATTCAAATGAATATACAAAGAAAGATGGAGAAGGTATTGATTTGAATCAACATGCTTGACCTTAAAAGGTCCTTCAAAAAGAGATCCTTTTCTTCCTTTAGCTGTATTTATATGTTTTACAATTGAAACATGACTCCTGCGAATAAAATCACTAATGCCATTTTTCTTTAATTCTTTTAATAAAAGGTGGTAGTGATCTGGCATAATTGCATAAGCTACAATCTCTACAAGCCTGTCTCCTCTCAGCGCAATTTCTATCCCCTTCTTCCAGCTTGGTTTCTGAAAAGTTCTTAAATAATCAAAAGCTTTTCCTGACTCCGTAGAATTGGCCAACAAGAAAGTTTGAGCAAATTTATTTGCATAATTGAAATCTTTAAATTCCGGAAGACTAAGTATGGTTCTATTGTAAATATGATAATATTCCCCCGGCACAAATTTCTCTTTTCTCATGGTATATATTCTACACGATACCGAGTATCGTGTGAAGTTGTGTGAAAAAAATAAAAAGACAACCACTTGACAAATTATGTAGTTTGTATATAATAGAGAGTAGAAAATTAAAACAGCTTAAGTCGTGCCTAGTTCGTGGCATGCTAACCCCAAAAAAATCCCTGCAACTTAGCTTGTGGGGCTTTTTTTATTACAATAGCAATCTTAACTTCCACCTACACGATACCGAGTATCGTGTAGGGTTGTGAATTATTTACCTAGGTATTTTTGCCTTTTTGCTAAGTGTTCTTTATAGGTTGAGCTGTAGTGAATAGTTCCCTCTTTGTCTGACAAATAGAACCAATAGTTAGATTCTGTTGGCTCAAAAGCTGCTTTAATTGCCCATAGGCCAGGGTTAGCAATTGGGCCCGGTGGGAGCCCTTTATATAGGTAGGTGTTATAAGGTGAATCTACCTTTAAATCATCGAACGTTAGCTGTAAACTATTCTTGCCAAGAAAATATGGAAATACTGCATCTACCTGCAAAGCCATGCCGGCCTCTATCCTTTTCCACAAAATCCCTGAAATTAATTTTCTGTCTTTCTGGTTAGCGGCTTCTTTTTCTAAAAGTGAAGCCATTGTAACAATATCTCGTCCTTTCATTTCTTGTGGAACTTTCTTTTCAAAATTTTCGCGCATTATTTTAACTAAAGAATCTGGGCTAATATTTGCTGGAACATAATAGGTGTCTGGAAAAAGATAACCCTCCATTGATTCCTCTGACACGGGCAATCCGGTTATTTCCCACAACTCTTCTGCTTGCCACATCCCTTTATTTTCAAAAAAGAAAGCGATGTTTCTAAGGTCATAACCCTCTGGAATAGTAATGCTGATAAGATTATCTTGATAAATATCGCTGGTCATCGCTCTGTTTAAAGACCAGATGTTTTTTCTTTTTTCAAAAAAATATTCACCCGCCTTAACATCTTCTCTGTTCATCAAAAACCAACCAACAACATCAAACCAAAAAGAAGACCGAATTAGTTTTTGTTCTTCAAAATCTTGAGCAACTTTTTTAAAAGCTGTTCCCTTTTCAACAGTAATAACTTTGTTTAATGGAAAGTCTTTGGGAGGAGAAACATAAAAATAATAGAAAAAAAGTTTTGCCACTATGGAAATGACAAGGATTATTAAGATGATTTTTTTGTTCTTGACAATAAACTCTTTGACTTTATTCATAGATTCAATTATAACAATAAGTAAGGCAATTTGAAAACAGGGAGAAAACAAATGAAAAATAAAATTTATTTTGCGCACCCAGTAAATACGTATGGTACGCCCTTGGAAGAAATGATGATAATTATTATTCAGGAAACATTCCCAGGTTTTGTTATCGAAAACCCAAATCAAGAGAAGCATCGAATTGGCTATGCCAAATGGAAAGAAAAATACGAAAATCATGTAGTAAAAAGTGGGATGAATTATTTTTATGATGAAGTACTGGCAGATTGTGAAGCCGGAACAGTGGCTATGCCATTTGCCGACATGCGATTTGGGGCAGGAGTTGCTAGTGAGACAATCTATACCATCAAAAAAGACAGGAATGTTTACTTAATTGAAACACCGAACTTAGATAATATTAGAGATTTTACCGAAGTGGAGATTGGCACAATGCTTCAGTGGGAGAAAGTAAGGGACTCGGCTACTAGCAAAGAAGAAAGAGATGCTGTTGAAAATAAGCTCGTTTTAAGCATTGCCCACACCAGATTACGCACATGGACAGAATATATGGTAACAAAACGCCCATACGAAGACGCCCATTTGGTATAATATAAAACCCAGCCTTTTACGAAAGGCTGGGTTTTTTTGTTTAATTTACGCTGGGTTAGGCAGATACTCATTCCAGTCAAACGGTCGTGGATCGGTTTCTACATAACTTTTAATTACATCATAAGGGAGACATCTCCACAAAAGTGGACCACTATCTGGCCCATCCACAGGGATTCCCAGAAAAGAAACTCCGGTACTGTTTGGCGGAAAACCGTTCTCACCATAACCATTGGTATGTACACCGGCTGGACCCATATGATAAATAGAGTAGCTGGTGCTCACTCCCCCGAAGAAATGTTTGTCTCCAAAGAACTTGAGAACTGGTAATTTTTTATTCCAAATCCGAGAATAATTACCACGCTGTAAATCTCTCCTTACATGACCTCTCAAAGTATCACCCCATCCAGACATAGCATTAGGAGCCGAACGAATCTCAATTCCATATTTATGTCCATCTTTTACAGAGATAACACCCCAACCAATGCAAGTTTTTCCATAAACAGGTGCTAAAACCCATTGATTAATTAACTCTCTCTGTTCCCTCCATTCATCCATACCAAGAAGTAAATCTCTCATTCTCTGGGCATAAAGAGGGCCTTCTATCATTTCACCATCAGTGGTTTTGGAAAAGTGATTACCGGTGCCAATGTTTATCATACCGATATTTCTGGTGTCATGCCTTCCATATTCTGGCATTACAATGTCACCTACACCTTGAAGAAGTATCTTTGCCGATTGTGCTCGCCGTAAGATAGCGCTAAAAATATCAAGGTTTGGCTCAATATGTCTTTCCATCATCTGCATCAGCTGAGTAAGAAGATAATCCGAACCTCTTTTTTCCAACTGATCTATATAAATCCGACGAATCTTTTCAGCTGCACCTAAGGCTATATTCCTCTTTCTGGAGTTTTGTGCTTGTTTCAAAATCTCACCAGTAACAGCTTCTATCATGTTTGCTGACATTTCTTGAGGATGTGGCTCTGTGCGATATTTCACATTCTGAGCTTGAACTGGATCATCGGGCGATGCCATAAAATGAACTGGCATATTATTATTTTCACACAAACCAGCCATACGCATAGAATGAAAAACCGCTTCTGCCATACCGAGGTGAACATCAACACCGTTCACCTTTGCCCAAACAAATTCTTTGGCTCTCCCACCCCAATGGTGATCGGAACAAATCATTGCCCAAATAAACTTTGGTCCGCGATTATAAATTGCTGAACCCTCCGTTTTTTTAGTCACAGCCTTTTTGGGATAATTCTTAAAAGACTCTAGCGACCCTACCGGTAAATCATCCGCATCAACAACTTTATTTCCATACCTTAAGCGTAAAACACCCGCTCGAAAAGTATGGTTATAAATAGCTTTCATCATTGGGTGATCTTTGATTGTTAAGGTCGTCAATTTCAAACGAAGATAAATATCGTCTATAGCAATAGGCGCCACAAATATTTTACTTGAGTCACGCTCGCCATCGTGGTCTGTTTCTCTTTGGGTAACTCTAAACTGCAAAGCAAAAGGATGACAAATTACCACAGCTCGTGGGTTTTGTTCACGTAACACTTCTGGGCCATAACCCGTAGCATATTCACTAAGCAAACTGTCACCAACTCTCCTGTGAGAAGGCACGTGAATTTTAGTAATTTCATTTTTTACCTTAATGTAGCTAGTCCCTTCACCAATAACCTTGGCATTGGGAATGGCATCTTCAATTTTACTAACCACTACGCTATAAGCGCGCTTGAAAAATCTCTGAGATTCTTGATTAGCAACGTTGGTTATCGTAACACGGGCTCTGTGGGCAATTAAAGAATCTAATGATGCTTCTGCAACAGAAGCATCTTGATACGCTCCTGTGGTATCTAACTCTTCATTTTCATATCTTTCTAATGTCTTTGTTCTTTCAGCAAGAGACTTTTTAGCAATTCGAATTTCATCATCAAGAAGAGATTGCTCTTTTTTAACATGTTTCCAAATCTCCCAATAGGTAACAGTATCTATTAGTGCCCTCTCGTTAAAGCCGACGATTACATAAATGGGGCCACTGTATTCTGGCTCCTCTTTTTTGCCACCATTGGTCTCTTCTGCGGGCTTCATACAAACCTTAATCCATCCACCCAAAACATCATTAACCAATTCTTCTGTGGTTCGAAAAGCAACCTGATCGTCTGGATAAGTAGCCAGAATATTCTCCACTACTTTGCGATAATCTTTGTTTTGGATAAGCTCGGGATTTATATTGTCTCCTAAAATTTGAGCACGGGCTGTTTTGGCTGGCCCACCTGCTTTCTTCAGGTCTAAGCAGAGAAAATTGGTAAGAACAACTGCGATATCTTTTCTCATTTCAGCGTCACTCAAAGCTCTTCTGGCAACATTGCCAACAATATCGCCGTCGTCAAATTTCAAGCCCAAGTTTGCGCCATTGAGAAACATAATTGACGGATTCCGAATATTATTGGTTTTAACAACGCAAGGTTTTTCAAAGCTAGTTTCGGGAACTCTATATTTGAAACTTCCACCGCTTAAATCTATCCTTCCGATACCCGACAGGTCTTTACCCATCAGCTTTTTGGCTCTACCGCTTACTAGGCCTTTGTGCCACTTGATACGCCTTTCAACAAGTTCCACTGGAATATATGAATAAATAGTTGCAAAGTTTTCAAGAGTTTCCCCTTTGCTTAAACGCATTTTAACAACATCTCGAAGAGTGCTGTTTATCGCTTTATTCTTAACAAAAAGTAATTGGTAAATCCTGTTCTTAAACTTTCTCTTGTCGAATTTATTATTTGGAAACTCTTCACGCAGTTGCCCTATCAAATTATCAAAACCTTTTTCTTCCAAAAGAATTCTAGTTTCAATAATTTCCATCATTCTTTTGTTTACAACACCGACAGAAACAGGCTTTGAAACGACAGCTTGAGATTTTCTGGTAGTTCTTTTCTTCTTTGATACCTTTTTCTTCCTACTATCTAAATTGTTACTCATTTGTTTACCTCCCCTTTTTCAGTTTTCAATATGCTTTCTTTTCTATTTATTTGCTAATACTATAACAAATAAAATCAAGATTTAAATCTTGATTTTATTCTGAAAATATACTCTTATATTTATTTTAGATTCAACTCTATGGGGCAATGGTCGGACCCAAAAACATCCGACAAAATTTTTGTAGATTTCACGTTATTTATAAAGAGTTTTGATACAAAAAAGTAATCTAGCCTCCAGCCGACATTTCGCTCCCGTGCACAAGTTTTTATATCCCAATAAGTGTATGCATCTGTTTTTTTAGGGTAAAAGTTACGAAAAACGTCTACGTAGCCAGTTTTGATCACCTTGTCAAACCACGCGCGCTCTATAGGCAAAAAACCCGTATGATTTTCATTGTTTTTTGGTCTGGCTAGGTCTATTTCATTATGGGCCGTATTTATATCCCCACAAAAAATAACTGGCTTCTTTTGCTTTTTTATATATTTCAAAAATTCTTTATAGAACTCCATTTTATATGGAAGTCTTGTCATGTTCCCAGCATTTGGAACGTAGATATTAAACAAAACAAAATCTTTAAAATAGGCAACTAAAACTCTTCCCTCTTCGTCGAATTTTTTTATACCCATTCCATATTCAATTTTCTGTGGTTGTTCTTTTGTGTAAATTGCCACCCCACCGTATCCCTTCTTTTTTTGAGAAGATGAAAAAAACGAATGGTATTTTTCAACAATTCTAATCTCTTCTGAAAGCTGTTCCTCGTTTGCTTTAGTTTCCTGCAAACATAAAATATCGGGCTTTTGTTTTTTAATAAAAGGTAAAAGTAGCTCTTTTCTATGAAGAGCGCGCAGTCCATTTACATTCCAAGAAATTATTTTAATCATTTTAAGAGACTAATTAAAATTTCTTTCGCTTTTTGGGGATTTGCTTTTCCTTTAGATTCTTTCATCATCATTCCCACCAAGAACTGGATGGAGGTTTCTTTACCTTTTTTATAATCAGTAACGGCGTCTGGATGTGCACCTATAATTTGTTTCGCTATCTCTTCCAAGGCCCCCTCATCGCTTGTTTGCTCTAGTCCCTGTTCTTCCACAATGACATGTGGCTCTGCACCTGTTTCAACCATTTTTCTTAAAACATCTTTTGCTACACGTGAAGAAATCTTATCTTCTACTACCATTCCCATCAAATCAGCAAAATTTTCAGGAGTAACTTGTAGGTCTTCAAAAGTTAAAAGTTTCTCTTTCATAATTCCTGCCAAATCTGAAGTCAAATAGTTAACAATAGTCTCAATAATTTCTTTACTTTTTACATCTGCTTTTACTTCTGAAACCACTCTTTCAAAAAAATCTGCAAATACCAAATCATTTATCAAATTATTAACAACATTTTCTTTTACGCCATATTCCGTTTGTAGTCGTTCCCTTTTCTGCCAAGGTAATTCCGGAATAGTAGCTTCCAGGTTCTGGAAATCTTCCACTTCACTTATCTTTAGTGGTTTCAAATCTGGTTCTGGGAAATATCTATAATCATGAGCTTCCTCCTTTTGTCTTTGAGAAAATGTTATTTGTTTATCTTCATCCCAACCACGAGTCTCCTGAACAATTTCCTCACCTTTCTCTAGAGCTTTGGTTTGTCTTTTTATTTCATAATCAATCCCTCCTTCAACTGCCTTGAAAGAGTTCAAGTTTTTAATTTCTACTTTGGTTCCCAGCTTACCTTCTTCGCTGGAAACAGAGATATTTGCTTCTATGCGCATTTGCCCTTTTTCCATATCGGCACTGGAAACGTTTAAATATCGAAGAAGTAAGCGAAGCTCTTCCGAAAAAGCGCGTGCTTGACTTGCTGAAGTAATAACCGGCTCGGTAACCAATTCCATAAGAGGAACTCCCGCTCGATTGAAATCTACAAAACTACTTTTGTCGTCATGGGCAAGACGGCCAGTGTCTTCTTCAAGGTGAATTCTAGTAAGCTTTACTTCTTGCACTTCACCACCTTCTACTAATGGGTGCTTGTATTGACTTATTTGATAGCCTTTTGGTAAGTCTGGATAAAAGTAGTTTTTTCTGTCCCACTGTGTATAATCGGCCAATTTACCGTTTACTGCCAAGCCAACACGTAAAACACTTTTCACGGCTTCTTTATTGATTACAGGAAGCGTGCCCGGGTGGCCCATGCAAACAGGGCAAACATTTACATTTGGTTCTTTTTCATCAGGGTCGTTTTTAGAATCACAGAACATTTTGGTCTGCGTTTTAAGTTCGGCGTGTATTTCTAATCCAATTGTCGGTTTATACTCCATATATACAGTATACCCTCTCGACCAAACTCGGGGCAAGCAAAAACCTTCCAAACAAAAAAGCGCAGAATAAAAATCTCCGCCCTCCGACATCCGATGTCGGGAAACATAATAAAAAAAGCCCAAAATATCGCTATTTTTAACACTTCCCGAAATCCGATTTCGGGAAAAGGTGTACGGTCTTAAAAGAAAAGGTCAACAAACATAAAAGAAAAAAACACGGTTTATCCGTGTTTTTGTTTTGGTGGTTGGGTACACTCGAACATAACTGGAAGCATTAAGATAAACCAAGCAAAAGCAATCGGTACAAGAAAATCAGACGTGGCAGCAATTCTGTTGCCAATTCCTTCTATTAAATCAAACAACCTAAATCGAAACGGCATCATGGCATCTCCCCTTTTTATTTAATTATCAATTTTATTTATTCTACGCAAGTGACGCTCATTTTCGCCACCGGAATCAAAAGTTGTTTCTAGAAAAATCTTAACAGCATTCTCAGCTTCATCTATAGAAACAAAACGCGCCCCAAGAGACAAAACATTGGCGTTGTTGTGTTCACGGGCAAGTTTAACTATCTCCTCTTCTCCTCCATAGTAAACAACGGCTCGCACCCCCTTAAACCTGTTGGCAACTATGGCTTCTCCCTGCCCAGAACCTCCAAACAATATCCCTTTAGTATTTTCAGGGTCTTTGGAAATTTCTTCCGCCAAGGGAATCATAAAATCTGGGTAATCATCTTTTTCGTCTTCCTCAAAAGCACCGAAGTCTTTCACGTCGTGGCCCAAATCACTAAGAAATTTTTTAATTTCCTCTTTTAGTTTAAAACCAGCGTGATCGGCAGCTAAATAAATTCTCATAAATTTATTAAACTCGAATATCGAAATTCGAAATTCAAAACAAATTATAAATTCTAATATCTAATGTTCTAAACTTTATTTTTTGTATTTTGGTCATTTTAATTTTGATATTGTTTGTTATTTCTGATTTCGTGCTTCGTATTTAGAGTTTAAAGAAAATTCTTTAAACTCTCTATGTGTTTAATAAGCATCGCACAATAGCCCCATTCATTGTCATACCAAGAAAGCACTTTAACCAAGTCGCCATCCACAACGCGCGTTAAAGACAAATCAACAATAGAAGCGTATGGGTCTTTTAAAATATCTGTAGAAGCCAAAGACTCTTCACTAACTTTTATAATTCCTTCCCATTCAGGCTTGGCACACTCTTTTTTAAAAATATCATTTATTTCTTCAACTGTGGTTGGTTTTTCAGCAATAAAAGTAAAATCAATAATTGAACCAGACACAACAGGAACACGCATGGCCATACCGTCAAACTTTCCATCAAGTTCTGGAATAGCTTTAGCCGTAGCAATAGCTGCTCCTGTACCAGAAGGCACAATATTTACTGCTGCTGCTCTTCCTCGTCGATAGTCTTTTTTGTTTGGTCCGTCTACTAAATTCTGTGTAGCTGTATACCCATGAACTGTATTAAGTACAGCTTTTTTAACTCCTGGATTTTTCATCATAATGGAAGCGACCGGAGTAACAGCATTTGTTGTACAAGATGCATTTGATGTAATCTTGCCCTCTTCTACAAAACCAATATTTGGAGTAAAAGTCTGTGCTTCAGTATCATCTACTGGCACCGGAGCGGTAATAACCACCCTCTTTGCTCCAGCATCTAAATGTGCTTTTGATTTTTCATAGGAAGCAAACACCCCAGTAGACTCTACAACAATATCTACACCTAAATCTTTCCAAGGTAAATTTGCTGGATTTTTTTCCTGCAAAAATTGTATACCGTCAATTTTTTTAGCATCTAATTCAAATTTCCCATAAACACTGTCGCGCCCCAAAAGATATAAAAGATTCTCTTTTTCGGTTAAATCATTAATAGCAACAATATCCCAGCCCGAGGCTGGTCCGCCTTGGGCGGATAATATTTGACGTAAAAAAATCCTACCAATTCTTCCTAGTCCATTAATTGCAATTTTCATATTTAATAAGTTTAGATATTAATAATATTATTATATCAAATTTCACTCAAAGCTTCATGTGTGTATCTATTTGACGGAGCCCAAAGCATCCAACTAGTTAAGCCGGCATCGTATACCGCTTGCATTTGTTTCTTCACCATTTCTGCGGTGTAGGTAGCCCCCATATCAAAATCTTGAAGCCAGGGCCTAAGTTGGTTTGGACTAGAGCTAGCAGTAAGTAGTTTTTCGCTTCCCCGCTCCATAGCAGACTTTACAATTTCATATGGATGCATTGCTGGATTATGGAATCCTTGAAATCCTGTTGGATAATGAGATGGATAAACCATTGGAGCAATATAGTCGAAATAAAGGGCGGCATCTTCCAAAATCTGCCCGATATTCAAATCGTCGTCATTCCAAGTTGTCATTCCAAAGAGATCTGCTGAAATAGGAACACCAACATCTTTAAGCCCTTTAGACAAATAAGCATAAAACTCTTTCATTGTATCTGATTTAGGTGTAGTCTCGTCCCAAAAATCAAATTCCATATCCTTCATATTTCCATCGGAAGGAAAACGAATATAGTCAAAATTAAGCTCGTCAAAACCAACCCTTTCTGATTCTCTAGCAACACGGATAATATAGTCCCACATCTCGTGAGAAGCTGGGTCTATCCAGCTAATTCCTTTGTAATCTTTCCACGGTAAGCCATCCCCGCGCTTTACGGCTAAGTCTGGCCTTTCCTTTACCATGTAAGGATCCTGAAAAACACTAATCCTAGCAATAACATAAATATTTTTAGTGTGGAGATGATTCAAAAACTCCCTAATATCGGGTATCCTTATTTCTTCAGAACCAATTTCTTTTAGTGTCGGGTCAGAAACCTTAAAAGAAATTCTTCCTGTGTAGTCTTTTACATCAATAATCAAAGAGTTCAGCTCTGTTTCTTCTATTAATTTTACCATGCTGTTACGCCAATCTGTAGTTCCCGCAACCCAGCTAGTCATATAAATTGCCTTAACTGACTCTGGTGTCTTAACGTGTGTTGGTGGCACAAGAGCCGTAGAAGCAGTAGCAACGGTACTGCTTCTATCTGGTAAATATTCAAAATCATCAGGAGAAAAATTACCCCTTAACCCAAAAAGAGAGAAACCGGCATAAACAACGGCACAAAAAAATAAGATAAAAAAAGTTTTGCCACTATGGAAATGACAAGGATTATTAAGATGATTTTTTTGT
>JBHPEK010000013.1:0-17732 GCA_042577045.1 Patescibacteria group bacterium | reverse complement strand
TCCAGAAAAATTTGACCCAGAAGACAGCTTGTGGGTGGAAGTTTGGAATAATGTTTTTATTCAATACAACAAAACAGCGGATGGAAAATACGAAGAGCTTGAGCAAAAAAGTGTTGATACGGGAATGGGTTTTGAAAGAATAGTCATGGTAATGCAAGGAAAAAATAATATTTACGAGACTGATTTGTTTCAACCAATTATGGATTCAATTATTTCAGTAATTGGAGATAAGGATATAACAAAGGTTAGAATTGTCGCTGATCATATAAAAGCTGCAACGTTTATAATTACAGATGGTGTTGAACCATCTAATTCGGGGCGAGGATATATTTTACGTCGTCTAATTAGACGCGCCTTGTTTAATCACTTCATGTTCATAGGTGCAGGATTGCAAACTGATTTTTATAAAAATCCATTGAAAGAAATCATTAGAATATATTCAGATGTATACCCTGAAATTTTAAACAAGAAAAAGAAAATTAATGAAATCTTTAAAAACGAGACAGAGCGGTTCGGAAAAACATTAGAAAAAGGTTTAAAAATTTTAAATAGGGAAAAGCCCAAAGCGCAAATATCAAAAAGAGGACAACTACACAAATATAAAATTGATGAGTCTCATGAAGTAAGACTTATTTATAATGAAAGAGGAAAAAGAATGTGGAATTTTGTACCAGTCGACCTTACGGGTAAATGGTTGTTTGATTTTTACCAAACTTTTGGTTTTCCACTAGAATTAGCAATTGAAGAGTTAAAAAAAGCCAAAAATAAAGATGTTGCTATTAAATCTAGTAGAGACAAGCTTCGAAAAGAATTTGAAAAGGAGATGCAAGCACATCAAGAGCTATCGCGCACAGCTAGTGCGGGTATGTTCAAAGGCGGATTGGCAGATTCTGGAGAGGAAACAGCCAAATTACACACAGCCACTCACTTGCTTTTGTCTGCATTAAGACAGGTTTTGGGTAATCATGTTAGCCAGAAGGGTTCCAATATTACCACCGAGCGTTTGAGATTAGATTTTTCTCATCCCGAGAAACTAACTGACGAGCAAAAGAAAGAGGTGGAAAATATTGTCAACCAGAAAATCCAAGAAAATCTGATTGTTTCCTGCAAAGAAATGTCCACAGAGCAAGCCAAAGAAGGGGGTGCTCTTGGTGTGTTTGAAGATAAATATTCAAAAAAGGTTAAGGTTTACAGTATTGATGATTTTAGTCGGGAAATCTGTGGTGGACCGCACGTAGAATCAACCAATGACTTGGGTGAATTTAAAATCAAAAAGGAAGAAGCTAGTTCTGCTGGGGTACGTCGAATCAAGGCAGTTTTAAAATAAGCATTATCTTAGTATAATAAAAGTATGTCTAGTGGAACGAATACTAAAAAAGAAAGCAAAAGCTCTCTCATTGCTGTTTTTGATATTGGTAGCGCTTCTATTGGAGGTATTTTGTTTAAAAAAAGAAAGAATTTTGCTCCAGAAATAATTGCGAGCATAAGAAAATCTGTTCACTTTTCAAAAAAGAAAAAATTCTCCGAGATGTGGCACAGCACTCACAATGCTTTTGTGGAAGTTTCAAAATATTTACAAAAAAACTCAAAAGAGTCTCCGGAGCAAGCTCTCTGTGTTTTTTCTTCTCCTTGGTATACTGCTCAAACCAAAATAACCAAGGTTGTTCGAGACGAAAACTTTAAAGTAGATGAGGATTTGGTAAAAGAAATAATCCAAGACAATGTTGAAGAATTTAAAAGGGAATGGGGTGCCAAAAAACATGACAAAGAAGAAGCCAATGTTTCTTTAGAAAGTGCCTACACCAAAGCGCTTTTAAATGGATACGAGGTTCGAGATTTTTTCGGAAAAAGCGCACACAACCTAGAGCTTTACACATATTTGAGTTTAAGCATGGGGTTTTTGAAAGAAAAAGTTCAGAAAGAAATTTTAGGCTACATTCATTCTGATAAAATTTATTTACACAGCTTTCCTTTTGTTTTATTTAATGTCCTAAAAAACACCATCGATACAAAAGAAGGAGCCCTCTTTATAGATATTAGTGGAGAAATTACAGATGTTCTACTAATTAGAAACAACATCATTGAAGAAGTAAATTCAATTCCTAAGGGTGAGAACTTTTTTATACGAAGATTTGCTAGCGCGTTTAATATAGAGCCGGAAGATGCACGGGCAAGACTACAGCAATACCAAAGAGGTGAGTTAGCAAAACCTTATGTTCAAAAAGCGCAAATCGTCATAGAAACAGCTGCCGATGAGTGGGGCAAACATCTTGTAGGGCTGTTCGGCGATATTTCTAAAGATAAGTTTTTGCCTCAAAATCTATATTTTTCTGGACCAGCTATGATGGTTGGGTTGAAAGAAATAAAAAAACAAGTTTCCGAAAATGATTTTGCCAAGTTTACAATATTCAACAAACCATTTAATATTAGATATCTGCTTCCAGATTCACTGAAACATCACTTTGATTTTAAAAAAGGTTTTTCTGACAATAAAGACATTTTTCTGCTAATTTCTGTTTTGTTTGCTAATAATTTCTTAAAGAATAAGTAAAATGCCAAAACAAAAAATACAAGATATTATTTCTAAATCTGATAAGGGCTTGCGAAGAACAATTAGTCGACCTCAAAATGTTGTTCGTCGTCGCTCAGGAAGTTTTTTGGACAAACTAAAAAAGGGCAAGATTGTTTTTGGTCTTGTAGTATTTTTACTTCTATTTGTTTTGGGAATTAAAACCGTAGACTTATTTTCAAAAACAATTATTCAGGTAAAACTTCACGAAGAGATCATAAACATCGACACTGTTCTTAAGGCAAGTAAAGATTCTCTGTTTGATCTTCCGCTAGAGACAATGGAAATTCACATTACCGAAGAAGAAATTACGGAAGCCACAGGCGTAAAGACCATAGCATCAAAAGCCAGTGGAACAATTACAATATTTAACGAGTTTAGTTCTCAACCTCAGTCCTTGGTAACCAACACTCGTTTTGAAACACCTGATGGAAAAATATATAGAATCCAGAAACGACTAACAGTCCCCGGAGCTAACATAGTAGATGGTGTAGTACAACCAAGCTCGATAGAGGCAACTGTTTATGCGGATGAACCCGGAGAAGACTATAACATTAGTCTTACAGATTTTCGTATCCCCGGATTTAAGGAGGGGCCTCGATATGATAAATTCTACGCTCGCTCTAAAACACCCATGACTGGAGGATTTAGGGGAGAAATCCCCATTATTAGTGAGTCAGACTCTTTAATCCTAAAAACTTCCTTAGAAAAATCTATTGCCTCCAAACTTATCGACAAAGCAGTTGATCAGAAGCCGGATGGGTTTTTATTGTACGAAAAGGCTGTGGATATTCAATTTTCTGAAAACTTAGCAGATAACGACATAGATCCTAAAAAACCAAAATTCACCTTGAAAGAAACCGGGTCTCTTTTTGCAGCACTTCTTTCAGAGGAAGCCGTTTCTAAGATATTAGTAAGGAAATATTTGGGGGAAGACTATCAAAACAAAGTTCAAGTAAAAAATGCTGACCAACTCGGTTTTGAATTGATAACACTTGATGTTGAAAATAAGGTAATGGTTTTCAAGCTTATTGGACAAGCAAAATTTGTTTGGACAATTGACGAAGACACACTTAAAGACGCTTTGGTGGCATCACCAAAGAACATGGAAGAGGTATTTAAAAGCTATTCTTCTATAGACCACGCGGCAGTAGTGTTTAAGCCTTCTTGGTGGAGGTTTTTCCCAGAAAAATCATCTAAAATACGAATTGAACCAGTTGAATAAAAATCATTGACAAGTAGCACCATCCGTGCTACTTTTGCTTTAGATTTGAAAATATACAAAAAGGAGCAAAAAGATGGACACTGAACATGTGTTTTCTAGTCGGTCATATTTTGACCAAAAAACGGTTGAGTTGTTGAAATCTCAAAAACGGATTGCTTATGATGAGATTTTTGATGTAGATATCGCCGGATTTTCAGTAAGAAATTTGCGCTGTTTAGACACTAAAGCAATTGCAAAATTTGCAATAAGCACAGTGGTCCCACACAATCTGCCCAGCAAACAAGCCACAGGGCTTTTGAAAAAAATTGTACTGCATGGATGCGTCGAAATGATAGACATTGGAGATTTGGGATTTGACATGGAACATCTTTTAATTTTCATGCACAGTTCAAAATTAAATGACCATGTCCAAGGAAAAGTTTTCTTTTCTCACTCAATCACAACATTCAATACGCCAAAAGAAGAAAAAATGTTTGAAAAAATCTCTCAAGCATTTCTTAATTGGCAAATTATAAATCCGGCCGAACAAGAACATAAAAAAGGCTGGGGTGATCACAAACATCTGAATGGTAATGGTGTGACTTATTACTATCGCAAAGTTTTTCCTCAGTGTCATGCCATTATTGTATGGCCATTTGCAGACTCTAAGTATCCGTGGAGATGCAAATGGGATAGCAGAATGAAACTGGAAGGATCTTTTTTTAGAAGGGAGAAACTTCCAGTTTTTGAAATAGATCAAGACGGGTTCATTTTCCCGTCAGACAGATATTTTAGGTAAACAAAAAAACCGTCAGAAATGACGGTTTTTATTTTCCCTAGCAAAGATTTTGTGTTGACGGATAGCATCTCGCGTGCTAGTTTTTGTTTAAATTAATGTAGTTTGAAAATTAAGGAAAAGGAGGATTGTTATGAAAAAGATTGATGGAGTATGGAATTTTGAAGACAGTTTGTTTTTGGCATATGTTTGGGGTTTCAATTTTAACTATTTCTTAATGATGTTAAAAGAGGAAATACCCTTTTTTAAGTATATGCAGCTTTTCACTAAAAGATATTACCCAACTCGCCGAAATAATGGATGTCCTATATTATGGGGATCCCTTTTTGGAATTGTGTATTCTTTGCTTATTGGTCTCTTGACTTTGATAGTGAACATCATAATACTAGTAATGATAGCAGCTGGAATAGTGTTGGGTCTACTTATTCACATAGGCATAGTTAGTATCGGTGGATTCTTTGGACTCTATGCTAAACCTGGATTTATTCCCGATCTTGAGGAAGGATTCTACCCATATAAGCATTTTGGAAAAAAACAAACAAGAATTCCAATTGCGTTGTGGGAGATCTCTACAGTGGTACTGGCTATTTGGCTAATTGTTACCAAGTATGATCTCATTGTAGACTTTGCGGTAAGACTTGCTAACTATGCGGTTTCTATTGCAACAAGCAACTTTGCTCTTAGTTTTTTCGTTGGCCTAGTTCTTCTTTTTGGTATTTGTTATTTCTTTTTCTTCTCAAAAACGTGGTCTTTTATTTGGGATCTTATAAAAGCTGGTTATCACCGCTTTTGTCCTGTGGCTATAATTAGTTTTGGTTCAAAGTTTAAAGACTACACTCCAAAGGAAGAAGATCCAGTACCGTCTGTTTCTTAAGGTAAATAAAAACAAAGACGACCACATGGTCGTCTTTTGCTTTTGTGTTAAACTAAAACCAATGACTTATATTTATCTAATTATTGCTGGGGTGTTGGGATATTTTTTTGGTAAGAAATTTGCCAAAAGCTCTAAGGCTAAATCTTTTGCTGATGCTTCTAAAAATGAATTGAAAGAGGTGCGAAAAAAAGCAGACAAAGCCCTAAATGAACGCACAGAAGACAGAAAAGAGAAGATATTAGAGGCCATGAAAGACGCGCGGGAGGATTTTAAAATGGGCTGTAATTTAAGAGAAGGCGAAAATGAAGAAGGAATCACCCGCGAGGAGGTAGAAAAGCTTTTGGATGTATCTAGTGGCACCGCCAACAAGTATTTAAACGACTTAGAAAAGAATCAAAAAATCAAACAAATCGGTTCTTCTGGAAGAGGAGTTTATTACATTTTAGCTAAATAAGCCTAAACTACCCAAATCCCCTCCTGGTTTTGGGTAGTTTAGGTGTTTTAGGCATATTTTGCTTGACATTTAGCCCTTATTTTTGCTATTATTTGTCAATGAGTAAAGAGACAGATCAATCTGTTACTGGTTTTGTAACGGAGGCTTTACCTAATATAACTTTTAGGGTAAAGTTAGACGGAAACGACAACGAAATTTTGGCACATCTCTCAGGAAAAATGAGGAGATATCGTATTAAAGTGCTCGTTGGCGACAAGGTCATTCTACACATGAGCCCCGATGGAGAAAAGGGGCGAATTGAAAGAAGGCTTTAATTAAATTAAACATGAAAGTAAGAGCATCTGTAAAAAAAATTTGTAAAGATTGTAAGACAATTAGACGTAAGGGTCGGGTTGTTGTGATATGCAAAAAAAATCCTAAACATAAACAAAGACAAGGCTAATCGCTTCGCTCTAAATCCGAAGCACGAAATCCGAAATAACAAACAATATCAAAATCAAAATGACCAAAATCCAAAACACAAAACAATTTAGAACATTAGAATTTATAATTTAATTATTGTTTCGAATTTCGATATTCGAATTTCGAATTTAAGCATTTATGCGTATTTCAGGAGTAAATATACCAGAAAATAAAAGGTTAGAAGTTGCCTTAACCTATCTTTATGGGATAGGAAGGACTTCTGCAAAAAAAATTCTTAACGAAGCTTCTATTTCTTTTGACAAAAGAGTTAAAGACTTGTCTACCGCTGAATCAAATAAACTACGAGGGCTTGTGGAAAAATATCGGATAGAAGCGGACCTGAGAAGAGATGTTCTTGGGAATATTAAAAGACTTAAGGAAATAAAAGCTTATCGAGGCACAAGACATAGCAAACAGCTTCCCACCAAAGGCCAACGAACCAAAACCAATTCCCGAACAAACAGAGGATATAAAGGAAGAAAAACTATGACCAGTGGTAGACGCAAGGTTGAAAAAAAGTAAACTTTTTTTCAAAAATCCGAAAAACGAAGCACGAAATAACAAACAATATCAAAATGAAAATGAACAAAATACAAAACACAAAATTTAGAACATTAGAATTTAATATTTATAATTTCTTTCGAATTTCGATATTCGAATTTCGAATTTAATTTGGTATGGGTAAAAAGAGAATTATCAAAACAAAAGGAGGGGGCATGAGTCCTGAAATGAAAGCGAGAGCCTTAAACAAGATTCCTAAAAAGAAATTAAGTCTTGGAAATGTTTATATTCACGCTACATACAACAACACGCGAGTAACATTTACTGACGAAATTGGAAATGTAATTATGTGGTCTTCTGCTGGTAATCTTGGTTTCAAGGGCGCCAAAAAAGCAACACCTTTTGCCGCCTCAAAAGTTGCAGAATTAATTTCTGAAAAAGCTATAAAAATTGGAGTAAAAGAAATTAATATGGAAGTAAAAGGAATTGGTGGAGGCAGAGAATCGGCCATTAGAACTTTTGGTAATAAAGGTTTTGTGGTCAACTCTCTCAAAGATACCACTCCTATTCCACACAACGGTCCAAGACCAAGAAAACCTAGGAGGGTATAAAATAAATCAATATGTCAACTACAAAATGTAAAACATGTCGACGGACAGGACAAAAACTTTTCTTAAAAGAAGAGAAGTGCCTTTCTTTTAAGTGTCCACTGACTCGCAAAGCATACCCGCCGGGTAAAAGAGCAAAAAGATTTAAAATGCTTTCCGAATTCGGTCAACAGCTAAAAGAAAAGCAGAAATTGAAATTTATGTATGGCCTTCGCGAAAGACAGTTCGTAAAATATGTTAGAGAATCAATGAAAAAGGGTGGGTCAGACACCGGTCTTTGTATTTTGCAATGCCTAGAATCGAGATTGGATAATGTAATTTACCGACTTGGAATTGCTAAGTCGCGAAGTGGTGCCAGACAAATTGTCAACCACGGACACATATGTGTTAACGGCAGAAAAGTTTCCATTCCATCTTTCAAAACTAAATTAGGAGACAAAATATCTATTCGACCCGAAAGTGTTTCCAGAAAAGTTTTTTCAGATATGGATATTTGGTTAAAAAAATATACTGCACCCGGCTGGTTAAAACTAGATAAAGAAAAAAAAGAAGGAGAGATAATTAAGCATATAAGCAAAAACGATACAGACACCAGCGTAAATTTAAGTGCTATTATTGGTTATTATTCACGTTAATTAATATTAATAAAAACAAATAAATCAACAATATGTCAGATTTTGAAATAATTTTACCAATGAAACCTCGTATTGTTCTGGAAGAGGATAGAAAGGGGGTTTATGAAATAGACGGTGTTTATACTGGCTATGGACACACCTTGGGCAATTCCCTTAGAAGAATAATTCTTTCTTCTCTTCCGGGTTCAGCAATAACCACAGTAAAAATTGATGGTGCCAATCATGAATTTTCGACACTTCCAGGTATTAAAGAAGATTTAATGGGCATTCTTTTGAATTTAAAGAAAATGAGATTTAAATTTGTTGGCGACAAACCTCTCAAGGCAACTCTTTCTGTGAAAGGTGTTAAGAAAATTAAGGCCGGTGATTTTAAAATACCAGCTCAACTCGAAATTTTAAATAAAGATCAAGAGGTGGCGAGCCTAACTGACAAAAGCGCCAAACTAAACATTGAAATAACTATTGAAAAAGGTTTGGGTTATGTTACTAAAGAGGTCTTGAAAAAAGAAAAAGTAGAAACTGGAACATTAATGTTAGATGCCATGTTTACTCCTGTCAGAAGAGTAAATTACGAAATAGAAAATATGCGTGTTGGAGAAAGAACAGATTATAACCGATTAAGATTTTTAATTGAAACCGACGGAAGTATAAGCCCAAGAGAGGCACTAGAAAACTCCATCAGAATCCTAATTAAACAATTAAGCGCCATTGTTGATATCTCGGAAGAGGAGGTCAAAGATTTAATTAAGGAAACCGAAACACAGCAGAAAGAAATCGCTGACTCCCGAAAGAAAAAGGAAAAGGTTTCGGAAGAAATGGATAGTCCTTTATTGGAAAACGAAAGAGGGGAAGAGCAAGAAGATTTTCTAAAAACAAGAATTGAAGACTTAACACTATCCAACAGAACAGCAAATGCCTTAACAAAAGCGGGTATTAGAACTGTCGGCGGGTTGACGCGTAAAAAAGAAGAAGACCTGCAAAATGTTGAGGGGCTTGGAGAAAAAGCAATTAATGAAATTAGAAGAGCTTTGGGTAATTTTGGTTTGATTTTGAAGTAAATCAAACCAAAAGCACGAAGCACGAAGCACGAAATAACAAACAATATCAAAATTAAAATGAATAAAATCCAAAACATAAAATTTAGAACATTAGATATTAGAATTTATAATTTGTTTCGAATTTCGATATTCGAATTTCGAATTTAACACTATGAAGCATCAGTACAAAACCAGAAAACTTGGAAGAACAAAAGATCAAAGAAAAGCTTTGCTAAGAACTCAGTTAAACAGTTTGATTGAACACGACAAAATAAAAACCACCGAAGCAAAGGCCAAAGAACTGCGACCAAGAATAGAAAAATTGATTACCAGGTCAAAGGTAGATAATGTTACCAATAGAAGATTTTTGGCAGAATATATTAAAAAAAATATGGTCAAAAAAATGATGGACGAAATTGGTCCAAAATATAAACAAAGGCCAGGTGGATACACCAGAATTACCAAACTAAACCCTCGGCTGGGAGATGGAAGCAAAATGGCCATCATAGAATTTGTCTAAAGTTATGAAACCTGAAATATACACCATAGATGTTAAAGATAGAATCTTGGGCCGAGCTGCCACTGAAGTAGCTAGTCTTTTGCGTGGGAAAAACTCTACCGACTTTAAGCCCAACATTGTTCCATTGGTTCAGGTTAAAATTGTTAATGTAGACAAAATAAAAGTAAGCGGTAACAAGATGAAGCAAAAGACGTATAGCAGTTATTCTGGATATCCAGGAGGGTTAAAAAAGACCCCCATGGAAAAAGTTTTTTCTAAAGACCCTCGAAAAGTTTTCCAAAAAGCAGTTAAGGGCATGCTCCCAAAAAATAGACTACAAAAAGTGTTTATGAAGAATTTAATGTTTGACCCGCCAGAGGGTCGGGTAAACTAATTATGACTAAAAAGAAAGATGTATATTTTGAGGCAGTAGGCAAAAGAAAAAGTGCCGTGGCGCGTGTTAGAATTTTTGAAAAACCGCCAGAGGGACAAAAAAAGGGAACCTTTACTATTAACGACCAAGAATTAGCGAAGCACTTCCCTTTAGCTGAACTTCGAAAAATAATTAAAGACCCCTTTGTTAAAACAGAAACAAATAAGAATTTTTATTCTAGTATTAAGGTAAACGGAGGAGGTATCAAAGCCCAAGCTGAAGCCACAAGACTTGGCATTAGCAGGGCCCTTTTGAAATTTAATGAAAATTTTAGACAAATCCTAAAAGAATCGGGGTTCTTAACCAGAGACTCTAGAATAAAGGAAAGAAAGAAATTTGGACTTAAAAAAGCTAGAAAAGCTCCTCAATGGAGCAAGAGGTAACATATGTTAGATGATATAAAAATTGAAGAAGAAAATACAAACTTTGAAGATAAAATCAAAAAACTAAGAGATAAACTAAAAAGATGCCAAAAAGAGAAAGAAGAATACTTAGATGGTTGGCAAAGGTCTAAAGCAGATTTTATAAATGCCAGAAAAGAAGAGGACAAACAAAGAGAAAAATTTACCAAGTTTGCAAATGAACTTTTAATTTCTGAATTACTAGTCGTTTTAGATAGCCTAGATTTGGCTTCACAAAATACCGATGATAAAGGTTTTGCAATGATTCAGTCGCAAATGCAAAATATTTTAAATAGAGAGGGGTTAGAAATTATTGAAACTATTGGAAAAAAATTTGACTCAGAATTTCACGAAGCCCTAAAGGAAGTTGTTTCAAAAAAACAAAAAAGTGGAACCATTATCAAAGAAATACAAAAAGGTTACAAGCTAAATAATAAAGTTTTAAGGCCTGCTAAGGTCCAAATAGTGAAATAATATGAGTAAAATTTTAGGAATAGACTTAGGTACTACCAACTCAGCCATAGCTATTATGGAAGGGGGTGAACCAAAAATTTTAGAAAATACAGAAGGTGGACGTACAACACCTTCAATTGTGGCTCTTTCAAAGGCAAATGAAAGAGTGGTTGGGCTTTTGGCAAAAAGACAAGCCATTACCAATCCCAAAAATACAATTTTTTCTTCCAAAAGGCTTATAGGACGCAAGTTTAGCGACCCTGAAATTCAAAAAGATGACACTCTTCTTCCATATGAAATGCGAGCATCAAATACGGGAGGGGTAGAGGTAAAAATGGGTGACAATTGGCATCGACCAGCAGAAATTTCAGCAATGATATTGCAAAAGCTTAAAAAAGATGCTGAAAGTAGAGTGGGTGAAAAAATCGAAGAAGCAATAATTACAGTGCCTGCATATTTTAACGATAGTCAAAGAAAAGCAACCAAAGATGCTGGAGAAATTGCCGGCTTCAAAGTAAAAAGAATTTTAAATGAACCAACTGCTGCAGCTTTGGCTTATGGATTTAATAAAAGAAAAAATGAACAGATAGTGGTTTATGATTTCGGAGGAGGAACATTTGATGTTTCTGTCTTAGAAATTGGAGATGATGTTATTGAAGTAAAATCAACCGCAGGAGATACCCACTTGGGTGGAGACGACATTGATCAAACAATTATAGACTGGATCATCACCGAATTTAAAAAAGAAAGCGCTATAGATGTCTCTAAAGACCAATTGGCCCTGCAACGCCTAAAAGAATCCGCAGAAAAGGCCAAACACGAGCTTTCTAGCACCCTAGAAACTGAAATAAACATTCCCTTTGTTACCTCTAACGAAAATGGCCCACAACATCTTCTCTTGAAATTATCCCGTTCTAAGTTGGAAGACTTAATCAGAGAATTTATAGACAAGTCTATTGAAATTACCAAGAGTGCTGTTAAATCTGCTGGTTTTAAGATCTCTGATATTGACGAAATTATTCTAGTTGGTGGACAAACCCGTATGCCTGCCATTCAAAATGCTGTAAAAGAACTATTTGGTAAAGATCCTAATAAATCTATTAACCCAGATGAGGTTGTTTCCACAGGAGCCGCCATTCAAGCCGGTGTTCTTCAGGGAGACGTAAAGGATGTTTTGCTTTTAGATGTTACTCCTCTTTCTATGGGGATTGAAACATTTGGTGGTGTAATGACTAAGATGACGGAAAAAAATACAACTATACCAGTGTCTCGTTCTCAAGTATTTTCAACTGCTCAAGATAATCAGGGGTCAGTAGAAATACACGTTCTTCAGGGTGAAAGAGAGATGTCTGGAGACAACAGAACATTGGGAAGATTTATTCTAGACGGCATTCCACCAGCACCTCGAGGCATACCACAAATCGAAGTTAAATTTGATATAGATGCCAACGGAATTCTCCAAGTTAATGCCAAAGATAAAGCATCAGGAAAAGAACAATCTATTCGCATTGAAGCTTCTTCTGATTTAACAAAAGATGAAATAGAAAAAATGAAACAAGATGCCCAAATACACGCCGAGGAAGATAAAAAGAAAAAAGAAATTGTGGAGATTAAAAGTTCAGCTGATGCGCTAGTTTATACGGCAGAAAAAGCCCTAAAAGATGCTGGAGACAAAATCCCAGAAGAAACCAAAAAACCAATTGAGGAGAAGATAGAAGCGTTAAAAAAAGTAAAAGACACAGATGATATTGAGGAAATAAAATCTAAGACAGAAGAACTCTCTCAAGAAGTTCAAAAAATAGGAGCTGAATTATATAAAAAAGCAGAGGATCAAAAGAAAGAGGAAAAACCAGAAGAAAAAACTGGAAACGACGAAGTGCAAGACGTAGAATATAAAGAAGTAGATGACCAGCCCGAAGGCGAGGCAAGTGAAGACAAAAAAGACGAAGAAAAAAAATAAATTGACTTATTTTTTGATGATTATATAGTATAAATATATGAAAAAGATAAATTTAAAAAATGTAGTCTGGAAAGAGGGGAAATATTATGTTTCCTTGAATTTGAATACCAATGTTTCTAGTTTTGGAGAAACAAGAAAAGAAGCCATAGACAGCTTGAAGGAAGCTGTGGAATTGTATTTGGAAGATGCGCCAAAATCTGAAATAACAAAAATTGAAAGATTGACGGTAGCTCCTTTGACCGTCCAACATGCCTAAGCCAATATCTCTAAAATTAATACTAAAAGTTTTGAAAAGAAATGGTTTTGCTTTGGTGTCACAGAAAGGTTCTCATGCAAAATTTAGAAAAAAGGGGAAAGAAAAACTTACAGTTATTATTAAGAAGAAGATTTCAATAAATAAAAATGTCTAAAGACTATTACAACATATTAGGAGTTACAAAAGGCGCTTCTGGAGAAGAGGTGAAAAAGGCCTATCGAAAACTTGCGCACAAATATCATCCTGATAAAAAAACCGGAGATGAGTCAAAATTTAAAGAACTAAATGAAGCTTATTATATTTTGAGTGATGAAAAAAGGCGCTCAGAATACGATCGTTATGGGCAGTCTTTCAACGGTGGAGGTTTTTCTGCCCAAGGCGGACCAGCCTCGGGCTGGGATTTTTCAGAGTTTTCCACAGATTTTTCAAACATTTCAGACATTTTTGGAGATTTCTTTGGTTTCAGTGGCGGTCAGGGTCCCAAAAGAAGAGGCCGCGACATTTCTATTGACCTAGAAATATCTTTTAAGGAAGCAATGTTTGGAACTACTAGAAAAGTTCTTCTTACAAAGCCCGGTACTTGTGAAGCTTGCGACGGAAAAGGTTCTGCGCCAAACGCAACCTTTAAAACCTGTCAATATTGCAATGGATCTGGAAAAGTACACGAAACTAAACGATCATTTTTTGGAGCGTTTACAGCACTAAACACTTGCGAGCGCTGTAACGGAACAGGACAAGTACCATCTAAAAAATGCAACAAGTGTAAAGGAAAAGGTGTATTGAAAAAAGCTGAAGATATAAGTGTTGATGTTCCTCCAGGTATTTATGACGGAGAAATGGTAAAACTAATGGGCAAAGGGGAAGCAATTTACAACGGCATCTCTGGTGATTTATATATCAAGATTCACGTAAAGCCAGATTCAGTTTTCAAGAGAGAGGGAAGTAATTTAACTATGGAGCTAGATATTCCTCTTTCAGAAGCACTTTTAGGTGGAGAAAGGAAAATAAACTCTTTAGACGGCGTAATCAAGATTAAAATACCAGCAGGAATTAATTATGGAGAAATATTGCGAGTTCGAAATAAAGGAATTGGAAATAAAGAAGGTGGTAGGGGTGACTTACTTATAAAAATTGTTGTTAAAATTCCTAAAAATTTATCTGGGAAAAATAAAAAATTAATTGAAGAACTTAAAAAAGACGGCATCTAATTTCGAAATACAACTATTAATAACTACTAAACACCTAAAAACTATTAAACACCGAGTGTTTAATAGTTTTTGATTAAAACTCAAATCACCACTTACATACGATCGTAGATAAGTGGCAAAATAAAAAACACCCCTAGGGGTGTTTTTGGTTTTTATTCTGTTTCTTTTTTGAGATGTTTTTCTGGGTCAAACGATTCTGTTTTGATTTTTCCTGCCCTAATTCTTTATCAATTCTTTACTTTTCAAAAATTCTCTCTTTGTTTCATCATCTAATCTAGCCCGAACAGATAAATCATCCAACAATGCTTTCCAGTCTTTAATTATCGCTTTTCTTTCTTTTGGTTGAACCTCTATCACCTCAACACTACTTTTATTATTCTTTTCAAAATATTCCCTAGAAACACCATATAACTTAGAAGCAATTTCAATATCTTCTGAAATATCTGGCAATCCGCAAGGAGAAGTTCCGTCTGTTCCCAAAACAACCTTAATTCCATTGTCAATCAATTCTTCGACAGGAGCAAGTGGATAATTTATTGTTTGATTTGTCTTTGGACAAATAGCAACCTTAACCCTCTCTTTATGTTTTCTTAAGATTTCGATTTCTTTCGGGTCTAACACCGAACAATGAGCAATAATAATTTCTGGAATTTCTTCAGAAAAAAATCCGAAATATTCTAGTGCTTCTATTGGCATCATTTTGTAAGCTCGAAGACAATCATTGAAATCTCCTATATTTCCCGCGCCGTGCATGTGAACAGGTACTTTATATTTTTTAGCCAACTCTGCAGAAGCTTCAGTTATTTCTTGGTTTGAGGCCCAATCGTAAAGACCCACGTATCCAACGACGGGTTCTATCAAGGGGTCATTTTTATATTTTTCAATCAACCTTTCTGTTTCTTTTAACGCTTCTGCTCCAACAAACCCAGTTGGGGCATCTATCATCACTGCTTCACCAATATATGTCTTGATTCCTCTTTTGGAAAAAACTTGAGCAAGTGTGTCTTCAAAAAAATACATATCCCACACTTCGGTAATACCCACATCAAGGTACGCTAGAGCGCAAACTTCTGAAAGAATTCTAATATCGTCTTTTTTTATTTTTCTCTCAATTGGATCAATATAGATATCCCACCATTGTTTAACCCAATCACCACTTCCTGTGGCACCCTGACCAATCCAGAACATCATTGAACTATGAGCGTGATAATTTGTATACATTTATGGCACAAGAATAACAGATTTATTTAGTTGAGTCAAAGCGCGTGGTTAAAACATATTGAAATATTCATTCAATTATGGAATAATTTTGAATAGTATCCATGCCCCGTTACCCGCCTGCAACGCTTGCGCTAGCATAGCGGGCAGGGCTCAGTTGGTAGCGGAGAAAGTGATCACATCACTTTATCCACTTTTAAGGAGGTGCCTTCCATTTTACATAAACAATTGAATAGTACAGTACCCATGCCCCGTTACCCGCCTGCAACGCTTGCGCTAGCATAGCGGGCAGGGCTCAGTTGGTAGCGGAGAAAGTGATCACATCACTTTATCCACTTTTAAGAAGACGTTATCTGTTTAGAGTTTAACAATTAAATAAAGTACCTTGCCCCGTTAGCTCAGTTGGTAGAGCAGCTCCCTTTTAAGGAGACGGTCGGGGGTTCGAATCCCTCACGGGGTACACCCAATAAGAAATGTTAATGTTTTTTTGACCATAGCTCAGCTGGTAGCGGAGAAAGTGATCACATCACTTTATCCACTTTTAAGGAGACGGTCGGGGGTTCGAATCCCTCACGGGGTACACGTAAAAAAATACACACTTCTTCAAAAAACATGCCTTCTGTTGTATAATTCAGCTTGTGACTTGGCTATATAAAATATCACAGAAAATATCATCTCTAGTCTTAGTCGGCATATTCTTTAAAGTTGAGGCCAGTGGCTTGGAGCACCTCAAAAACGCACCCCGGCCCCTCTTAATGATTGGTTGTCACAAATTTTTTCTAGACTCATTCTCTTTGGGTGTGGCTATTCCGTTCCGTTTTAAAAATGTTCTCCCCCTTAGAATAATGGGGGAAGCTTTCCGCTTCAGACACTCATGGCTAAACCTAATAAATAAGCTTGGCCTTATTAAACTAACTTATTTAATGTGTGGTGTTTTCCCAGCCATTCGAGGGGTTGGGCTAGAAAAATCTCTAGAAGCTCCTGTGAAGCTTATCAAAGAAGGCCAGATAGTTTTTGTTCATCCTGAAGGTCGAGTTGTTCTTGAAGACAAAATTGAACAATTCAAACGTGGTGCAGCATATTTAGCCCAAGAAACAAATGCCAGTATCATTCCCGTAGCTTTCAAAATATCCAAACCAAAGAAATGGAAACGTAGAAGATACCAAGTGCGATTTGGGGAAGTGTTTAAAATACCTCAAGGTCTATCCTTGGAAGAAAATGCAAACTACATGAGAAAAATAGTTTCAAATCTTTACGAAACTTTATAATTAACAAATTGTGTTGACAAAATTTTACAAAAATCTATACTAAAAGTAGAATAAATAGAGACTTAAACGAAGGGGGTGGAAACGAATGAGTAAAAAAGATCGATATGTTCCACACAAAAGTTCGTCTTGGAACAAAGGCAGTGGTAGGAGAGATGGAAGTTCAGGTAGTTCTAAATCCAGCAAATCTGGATCTGAACGGGAACGGAATGTAAAACACGATAAGGGGGAAGAACATAGCCGAAAACCCAAAGGTAATCGGGGGTAACACTTCACAAAAATGGCTCGGCATTAATGTCGAGCCATCATTATTAAATAAGTATATGCAAACAATTAAAAAACTAAAAACTGATTTAGATTCTTACATTGTTAAACTTCCTCAAAAAACTAATAATGTTTATTTTCAATTTCTTCTTAAGGAGGGGTACTTCAAAGAAAAAAATAGTTTGTTTGGTCTCAAACACTTAACAGAACATTATATTACTCGTCTTATGGCTGAAGATTCCGACAATAAGTTGAACACCAGTGCGAGTGTGGGAGATTACGATACATCCTACTATCTAGAAAC
Source organism: Patescibacteria group bacterium (assembly GCA_042577045.1). GTDB lineage: Bacteria > Patescibacteriota > Minisyncoccia > JAHISW01 > Tagabacteraceae > JBHPEK01. The sequence goes on along the minus strand of JBHPEK010000013.1, from coordinate 331 downwards.
TACAAAAAGAAAAGCCCAACAAAATATTGCTCAATTTCTTCAAATTTTAACAAATCCAGATTTTAGTAAACAAACAATTTTAAATTTCGAGAAAAAGGCTATTTTAAACGAACTAACTGTTAAATACAATGAAAACAAAAATAAAATTTGGCAAAAAATAAATGAAAGTTTTTTTGCAGGAAAAAGTATTTACAATAGATCAAGATTATTCCAAATTAAAAATATAAAAAAGTTTACTCTTGAAGATTTGGAAAAATTCCACAAAAGAAACTTAAGAAAAAATAATTTGATAATTCTAGTTGGATTTTACGGACCCAATAAAAAACTAAAA
>JBHPEK010000012.1:0-19619 GCA_042577045.1 Patescibacteria group bacterium | reverse complement strand
GTAAAGTGACGAAATGGATAACGATCAATTTTTAATTCAGATTGAAAATGTTTTCTTTGAAGCGATGCTTTACGGTTGGGCGTCCAAGAATCCCGAGAAAATATCTATTCCAGAATTTCCGGGTATGAAGGGAATTGTATACGAATCTGGGCAGTTTAGGGTTGTAGATGGCTACTTCGTAACACCCTATTCTGATATGAGCACCGGAATGACTATGATTTGGCATGCTACAGTTCCTGTCTGGGTTATGTATTATGGTGGTTGGTATGACGAGGAGGTAATCCCATTTCTCAAGTCCTGTCTCAATAATGCATATGAAGAGCATCGTTTCTATGGAGGTAGAGGACCATTTCTTGTCCGAGACCAGAATTTAGCATATGAAAATAGTGTAGATAGCAATAGTTTTGAGGACTTTGTTGGTGAGGAAAATATCTATGACACTGAGGGACAACGACACCACAGAGGATTTCATTGGTACAAAGGAATGTCACTTTTGAAAAATATCTAAACACGAATCCCCCTGATAAATGTCGGGGGGATTTTCTGTGTATAAAATGTGGACAAACTGGATAACTATAATGTCCGATATAAATGTCTGATAGTTATATTTATCGGGGCACTCGGACTCGCCCTATACCGTGATTGCTTTGCAATCTCTGGTTTAGGGCGCTATGAATCGAATTTTATTCTGGTTCATAGCGAACCGAGAATATAAGTATACTGCCAGGGCTTATTTTTCGGGGCACTCGGACTCGAACCGAGAATCGCTCGCTCCCAAAGCGAGTATGTTAGCCATTACACCATGCCCCGCCTACGCCCTGCTTCGCAGAGCTCCGGCGGGCAAGCCCGCCAAGCGTTGTTTCATATGAAACAGTCTAAATAATCAATAACCAAGGAACAAGATACAAACTATTTTTTTTGGTTATTGTGTCTTGTAATTTGGTGTTTAATATTAGAGGATAACATCCTCTAATATTCTTATTCTACACCTTTTTGTATTTGGGTCAAAGAACACTGCCACAACATCTACTTGGAATTCTGTTTCATATGAAACTTTCTTTTCAGCAAGATACGTATTTATTGTTCGCGCAAATCTTTTTCTCTTAAACTTGTGAACGTTTTCTTCTGGCAAATAATTGTCAAAATCGGTTTCATATGAAACAGTCTTGACCTCTATAAAATGCAAAATTTTATCTTTTTCGGCTATGATATCTATTTCTCCAAATTTCTTCCAATAGTTCTGTTCTAAAATCTTAAATTTATGTTTCACAAAATGTTTCACAGCAAGTCTTTCTCCGGCTTTTCCTACCTTAATATGTCGCGGATCTTCTTTTTGTTTCATATGAAACAGTATAAATAATCAATAACCAAGGAACAAGATACAAACTATTTTTTTGGTTATTGTGTCTTGTAATTTGATTATTCACTTGGTTCTACGCCTTTTCCTGTGACTTTTCCTTCTTCGGTGGCTTGGGCAATAGACTCTCCAGTTCTAGATTGAATATCTAGTTTCCACCCAGTTAGTTTTGCTGCTAGTCTTACATTTTGCCCTCTTTTCCCAATAGCTAGGGAAACTTGGTCTTCGGCGACAGTAACAATAGCTTCTTTTCCTTTTTCTTTTGTTTCAACTTCCGTTACCTTTGCGGGGGAGAGAGCATTGGCAATAAACGTGTCGGGGTCTTCTGACCATTCAATAATATCAATCTTCTCACCGCCCAGTTCTGCTATAACTGTGCTTACTCGAACACCTTTTTGGCCAACACAGGATCCAACTGGGTCTATTTCTTCTCGGTTGGAAACAACAGCAATTTTAGATCGTGAGCCGGCTTCTCTAGCAACACTCTTTATTTCTACAGCCTCGCTGGCTATTTCTGGAACCTCTATCTCAAAAAGTTTGGTTAAAAATCTAGGGTGAGAACGTGAAAGATAGATGTTTACACCTTTTGGGTTTTGTTCTATAAGAAAAATAATGGCCTTAATTCGCTCTCCTAGGCGATATCTTTCGCCCCAAACCTGTTCTTCTCGGGGTAAAACTGCCGTAGCGCGACCTAAATCAAGGAAAATATTTCCTCTTTCCATTCTTTGGATAATTCCACTAATAATTTCCCCTTCTTTGTCTTTAAATTCATTGAAAATTGACTCTCTTTCCGCTTCTCGAATACGTTGAATGATAACTTGCTTTCCTGTTTGAGCCGCAATTCTGCCGTAATCTTTTTTGGTTTCTAGAGGAAAAACTAACTCTTCTTCTGGTTTTACATCTTTTTTGATCTTTTTTGCTTCATTTATCATAATGTGTCTTTCGGGATTGAACCTAACCCTTTTATCTTCTTCATCTTCTTTCTCTTCTTCCTTTTTCTCCTCCTTTTTAGACTTTGAGATTTGTTTAGATGAATTAGGTGAATTAGAAATTAGGTCAATTTCTTTCTCTTCTTCTTCTGGTTCTTCCTTAACCATTGATTCATCAAGTACAATTTTAATCTGGGAAAATTTTGTTGTTCCTGTTTTTATATCAAATTCCGCTTTTACTATTTGTCCTTTTTTGCCGTAGTCTTTTTTGTAGGCGGCAGCAATAGCATCTTCAATAGTTTCTATTATTTTTTCTTTGGAAACACCTTTCTCTGTTTCTAGTTGTTCCAAAGTTGATTGTAATATTTTTAAATCCATATTTTGTTTAAATTCGAAATTCGAATATCGAAATTCGAAACATCAATTAAACTATAAATTCTAATGTTCTAAACGCTTATTTGGTCGACTTTCTCATAATTGAGCTAAGAATCATCGTTAATTCTACAGCCTCTTTTATGAGTTTTTGGCGTATTTTTTCCAATTCGCTGTTATTCTCGAGGTCTAGTAAGGTTAACCAGTAACTGCTCTCTTTTGCTTCTTTTCTTGAAATCTTGATTCTCATTAAAAAGTCTTTCTTGCTCAGTGCCTCATTTGCTTCGATATAATTGGCTCCAACTGAACCAGATGACCTAATGACTTGCTTTCCGTCTTCGAAATTACTTGTTATTTTTGGCAATTTTTTGACAAAAAATCTTACATTTTTAGCAAATTCGAATGTCCTTTCTTCTAGGTCATATTGTTTTTTGTTTTGAATTTTATTCATTATGACTTGTTTGTTATTTCGTGCTTCGTATTTCGAATTTATCTGAAACTGATTTAAAAAAATCCGTTTCAATACAGAACGGACCTCATTTCTATTTTTAAGTATAAAGTATTTTTTTACTCTTTGCAAGGTTTTTGGTATTATTAAGTTGATGGCAAAAGAAAAAGATACTAAAGGCAAAGAGGCAGGAGGAACTAAAGAAAAAACTCTTGTAATGGTGAAACTTTCAAAAGAGTTTGAAAAGAAGGCTAGAAATTACGCAGAAAGTGGCGGTCTTGACTTAGCTTGGCACAATTGGCAAAGGGCGGGGGAAGAAGCTCAACATTCTGGTGATACAGAAAGACTGAAAGATTGGGACGCAGGTCTTGAAGACTTTTTTGGTATTACTCTAAAAAAGGCAGAAGAACAACCGGAAGGTGTGGTTAACAACTGGAGTGTTTTTGCTGAAAATGCATCCATATTGGGAGAAGACGAAAAGGCAGAAGAATTATGGAATAAGGAGTTAAAAGAAGCAGAAAAGAGAGCCCTAAATTTAGCAAAAGATGGTTATAGCGAAGCTGCCAAACAATTTTTAGGTAATGCCAAGAGAGCAGCAGAGGTTTTAGGAGATAGAGAAGCTCTAGATAGGCTTGAAAAAAAATGGGATGAATTGGAAGAAACTAATTCTACTGGTTCAGAGGAATATCCAGATTTACCAGATTTTGTGATTAAGCTAGAAGAAGAAATAAAAAATAGAGGAGTATTCTTAGATGCAGAGACACAAGATCTTATAGCAAAAACGAGAGCTGAAGATCGCTTCTTTGGTTTTTATGAAAAAATAAAAGAAGCGATCGATAAAGTAGACAGACTGGAGGTTGAGGATTTGGGTGAACCTAGGTATAAAAAAAGTGAATCAGACCTAACTCATATCATAAAAATTAGAAACGAGAGAACAATAGAACATTTAGACGAGAATATTATTGAAAAAGGGAACAATGCTAAAATATTTGAAAGCCTTGGGACTGGAAAAATAGGATCCAAGGATTTTTACAATTATTTTATTTCGCATTTGAAGGAAAGCAGGCCTTTGGCACGAGAGTTTTCAAAGCTAAATATGAACATGGCAGAATTTGAATCTGAATTAAATAAGGCTGTTCAAGGGCTAAGCGGTAAAGGCAAAATGACAAACTCATATCATAAATCTTCAAAACTTGTGGGGCAGTTGCTTGAACTTTTAAGACAGAATCTTTAAAAATAGCTAACTATGGTACAATAAAAGTAATTAATTAGATTAAAAATTATCAAATATGGATAAATTTTTCGAAACTTTAAATATTAAAAAATACTGTGAGGAATACAAGGTTGGCTTGTGGGAGTGTCCTCCCTTTGTTTTTTTGGTAATGGGAGTAATTATTGTTGTTTCTATTATTGCTACCTATCTTGTGGGAAGTCTTTATGCTGAACCAATGATTGTTGCTCTAATCATTTTTGTTGTCACTGTTGTTCTGCTTATTTTAAGTTATATTGTTATGAAGTCTTTTGAAAAAATGGCTTTTTTGTCCAAAGAAAAATCCGAGTTTATTAGTATTATGTCTCACCAATTACGTACTCCACTTTCTTCTATTAAGTGGCAATTGGATACTCTTTTGCGTAAGGGTGTTAGTGTAAGCGGAGAGAGTGGACAAGAATCACTGCTAGCCGTGGAAGAGCAGAATGACAGAATGATTCGTCTTATCAACGATATGCTAGAGATAAATCGCTTTGAAAATGATTCTTTGGTTTTTGAAACTGCCAATTTCTCTTTAACCGATCTGATTCAGGAAATGGTGGATAAATACAAAAGTAAGTCTGAATATTCAAAATTTGAAGTTCTTTTTTCTAGAGAAGATGGAGATATTCAAGTTCATGCTGATAAGCTACGTATGGGGGTGGTTATTTCTCATCTTTTAGATAACTCCATTAGGTACAGCCCTGATGGAGGAAAAATAAGTATTTTTCTTGAAAAATTACCAAATAAGGCAAGATTTTCTATAAGTGATGAGGGGGTGGGGATTCCTAAAAAAGATATGGCCGAAATTTTTACAAAGTTTTATCGAGGCAGTCTTTCTCGTAAATACAAAAGTGATGGTTTGGGTATTGGGCTTTATGTTGCTAAATCTATCATTGAATCTTTTGGGGGAAATATGGACTTTTCTAGTATTGAGGGCAAGGGTTCAACTTTTTGGTTTACAATACCAACTAAATTAAGTGATAAGTAATAAGTGATATGGACAAGAACAAGAAAAGGGTACTTTTTATAGAAGACGAAGAGCATTTGCAACGACTCGCTTCTTCGGCTTTAAAAGATGCTGGTTATGAGGCTTTACGAGCCTATGATGGAGAAACTGGAATTAGAGTTTTAGAAGAGAAAAGGCCAGATTTGGTTTTACTAGATCTTATCTTGCCCAAAAAAGATGGTTTTGACGTTTTAGAGTATATGAAATCTAAAGATGAATTGAAAAATATCCCTGTTATTATCCTAAGTAACTTAGAAGAAAAGTATGATATGGACAAAGCCTTGGCGCTTGGCGCGAACTCTTATCTAGTGAAGACAAATTATGAATTAAGCGAAATAATCGAGAAAGTTAATGAGGTTTTAGGGACATGAACGTCGACAATAGCCAATTAAAAACTTTTTTAATAGACTCGAATTTGATTTCTGAATCCGACTTTGATGCAGTGGAGAAAAAGGCCAAAAAAGAAAAAAAAGACTTGAGCAGTCTTTTAATACAGGAAGGAAAAATTACCGAGAATGATTTGTGTCGCTTGCAGGCATATATTTTAGGTATTCCTTTTGTTAATTTAGAAAAAGAAAAGATTGATTTTAAAACTTTGTCTTTTATACCCGAGCCAATTGCTCGTTCGTATAATATTATTGCATTTAAAAAAACAGACGATGGATTAGAAGTCGCCATGCTTGACCCGCACGACTTGAAGGCGATAGATTTTATCAAAAAGAAGTCTGATCTTAAAATCTTACCTCGACTAACTACTCAAGAGTCTATCAAGACTGCTTTGCAACAGTATCATAAAAGTCTTAAGGCGGAATTTGGTGATATTATAAAAAAAGAATCTTCAGCAATTAAAACTCTTAGCATCAAAGAAGGCCAAACAAAGCCAGAAGACCTGAAAAAAATGGCCGAGGAGCTTCCGGTGATTCGTATTGTGGATACATTACTGAAACATGCTATTATTCAGCGCGCTAGTGATATTCATATTGAACCAATGGAAGCACAGGTACTTGTTCGTTATCGAATAGATGGGATTTTGCATGATGCCATGAATCTTCCTTCCGATATTGCCGATGCTATTGTTGCGCGTATTAAAATCCTCTCCAATTTAAAATTAGACGAAAAAAGACTTCCTCAAGACGGGAGATTTAAAATAGAAACTGATCAAGAAAGAATTTCTTTTCGTGTTTCTATTCTTCCTGTTCATGGTGGAGAGAAAGTTGTTATGAGGCTTCTTAATGAAAACTCCAAGGGGTTTTCACTGGAGACAATTGGGTTTTTTGGAGAGCAGTTGGAATATTTGCATAAAGCCATCAAAAGACCCCATGGTATGATTTTGGCCACGGGGCCTACTGGTTGTGGTAAAACCACAACTCTTTATACAATCTTAGACCTTCTAAATACCCCTGGGGTAAATATTTCTACAATTGAAGATCCAGTGGAATATCAAATTCCTCGAATTAATCAAACTCAAGTTAAGCCAGATATTGGTTTCACTTTCGCTAGTGGTTTAAGGTCTCTAGTTCGACAAGACCCAGACATCATTATGGTGGGGGAGATTCGAGATTCAGAAACTGCTAGTTTGGCCGTGAATGCAGCTCTTACTGGGCATCTAGTTTTATCTACCTTACATACCAACTCGGCGGCAGGCGCCCTTCCTAGACTTCTAGATATGGGGGTGGAGCCATTTTTGGCTGCTTCCACTTTAAATACAATTATTGCTCAGCGCTTGGTGCGAACACTTACTCCATCAAAAGAACAATACAAATTGACCAAAGACGACATTGCCGAATTGGGTGAGGAAATTGATTTGGAGAGGGTGTTGGGAACTTTGAAAGAATTAAAACTTGCTAAACCTGGCGACACCTGGAACGAATTAACTTTTTATAGACCCAAACCAACTCCGGAAAGCCCCGATGGCTATAAGGGGCGAATTGGAATTCATGAGGTGTTAATGGTTACCGAAACTATTAAAGAATTAATGATGAAGAATGTTATTAGTGACCAGCTAGAAGATCAGGCCAAAAAAGAAGGTATGTTGACTATGTTTGAAGACGGAATTGTGAAAGCAGTTCAAGGAACAACTAGTTTAGAAGAAGTTTTTAGGGTCACAAGAGAATAATTTTACTCTATTGTGCTCATTTCTACCTTGAACTGACTACAAGGGGGTATTGATGGGGGTTATCCACAAGTTATCCCTATTTACAGAAGGGATAGTCGGGTATTATAATAGTAATGGAAAAACAGATAACCAAAAGACAAAAAGAACTTTTAAACACAATTTATCAATATATCAGCGATACAGGATATCCTCCAACATTTGAGGAAATGAAAGACGATCTGGGGGTTGTTTCTAATCAATCAGTAGTTGACCTTTTGGGTAAACTAGAACAAGGCAGGTTTATAAAACGAGCAGGAGGCATTGCTAGGAGTATCGTGATTTTGCCATCGGGATATGAGATTTTAGATACACCACCTCTAGCTCCTTTTCTTGGAGCAACAACAGCTGGCGCGCCTGCTGAAGCAATAGGAATATCTGGAGAATGGCAAGCAATTTCTGGAGACGTTGCGCGTTTGCAAGAAAATATTTTTCTTTTAAAAATTTCTGGTGACTCAATGATTAATGCTGGCATAGAAGATGGAGATGTCGTTATGGTAAAAGAGCAGAAAGAGTTTATTTCTAAAGATGTTGTTTTGGCTCAAATTGGGGGCGACGCTACAGTCAAAAGATTTATATCAGACGACAATCCTCCTTTTGTTTATCTGAAACCAGAGAATCCAAAGTATGAAAATATTCTATTCACAGATGAAACAGAATTAAAGGGAAAAATTATTTCTGTTTTAAAAAATAATTATTGGAAACCAATCAAATAAATTTATACTATGAAAATACAAAAACCCAAGTCACATGTACCAAAAATCCATGACAACACAGAAGAAGATCTTATTCTTGTTCCTCCAAGCGTACTAGATAATAAACTAAGAGATTTCGAAAGCTACCATAAAGCACAAAGTAGTATAGTAAGTGATATCGCCCTTGCTGTAACTCTAGTGGCAGCATTTTTTGCGTCAACGTTTCGTGATTTTGCTTATATTAGTGGCGCAACAATTAAAGGCGCTTTTTTAGTGGGCTTTTTGGCAATAGCTGTCAAAATTGGCTTTAGTATTTATAAAATCAACAAAGACGAAAATAACCACACGCGAGAGTCTACGGTAAAAAGTTTTCTGGATAAGTATAGATATAAAATAAATATAAAAGAAAAATAGCATGCCAACACAAAAACCAAACAAAACAAGAGAAGCAATTGATAAGATTTTTAAAGATCCGGATGTTGCTTACGGACTTAAGGAATTTGAAAATATAGATTTTGAAGAAGTGTTGAAAATTACAGAAAAAGAGAAAGGCAAATTTTACATAAAGGATTTCAGTGGCGGAAATGATCGGGCCATTTGGAACGAAGAGAAACAAAAAGGCGCACCAGAAGAGATTGTTAGGCAGTTGTGGCTTTATAAAATAAACAAAGAGTATAAGTATCCTTTTGATCGGATAGTTATAGAGAAAAGCGTTCAGTTTGGCCGAGAAATTCATGCGAAGGCCGCTGACATCATTATTTATAAAAAAGATAAAATTACACCCTTTATTATTTTTGAGGTTAAGAGTCCGCTAGAAAAAAAAGGTGTGGAGCAACTCAAAGGGTATCTAAACACAGAAGGGTGCGAAATAGGGGTCTGGACCAATGGCACAGAGCGGGTTATTCTGTATCGTTCATATCCAAAAGAATTTGAGGATTCTTTAAGTGACATACCGCGCGCAGATCAAACAATTGATGATTTATTTGAGGTAAAAAAAATATGGCCAGATTTGAATCCAAAATTTGATTTTATTCATATAATCAAGCGCATAGAAGAGTTGGCTTTGGCGGGTTCGGGCGCAAATGTTTTTGATGAGATATTCAAAATTATTTACGCGAAGCTATATGATGAAAAACTGGCCATGGAAAAACGAGAGGACAAGGAAGTTTTATTTAGAAAATATCGCGATCCGGAAAGGACATTCGAAGTTATAAATGATCAACTTTTTAAAAATGCAATCAAGGAGTGGCCCGACACTTTTGAGCCCTCAGATCGTATTAGACTTTCTCCAGATCGGCTTAGCGTTTGTGTGCCTTTTTTAGAAAATGTACGACTTTTTGAAATAGGACAAGGTGAACTTGAAATTATTGACAGCGCCTTTGAGTACTTAATTACGGAGGTTTCAAAGGGGAAAAAGGGCCAGTATTTTACCCCGCGCCATGTTATTAAGATGTGCGTGAAAATGATGAATCCCAAGGACGATGAGTATATAATTGATCCGGCGTGTGGTTCGGGTGGCTTTCTCTTGCATACTATGTATAAGGTTTGGGACGATTTAAAAACCGAAGCTGCAAAAAAAAGTTATGCTTCAAAATACTTATTTGGGATTGATTTTGATGATAACATGCGCCGTATTTCCCAGGCCCTAATGCTTGTGGCAGGAGATGGGAGACATCATATCTTTAAAAGAGATTCACTGGACGCTAGAGATTGGCAGCGAACAGAAAGTGAAGAGGCGCGTGTAGCATTAAAGCCACTTTTGGCAAAACTAGAAAATACAGTTGACGAAAAAGAAAACCAAAAAACCTATAGATATTTAGATTTTGATATTCTGTTAACTAACCCACCTTTTGCAGGCGAAAATCCAGAACAGGGATTGCTTCGCCAGTATGATTTAGCAAAAAAAGATGGCGGTAAATTAAAAAATAATGTTGAACGCCATATTTTATTTATTGAACGTTCGTTAGACATGCTTAAATCTGGCGGGAGAATGGCCATTGTTTTGCCACAGGGAGTTTTGAATAATACCAACATGGAATATGTTAGAGATTTTCTTTTTGGAAAAGCGCGGATTTTGGCAGTGATTGGATTACACGGCAATAGTTTTAAGCCACATACTGGAACCAAAACGTCCGTTTTGTTTTTGCAGAAATGGGATGAGAAAGAAGAAATTCCCAACGATTATCCGATTTTTATGGCCGTATCTAAAAAAGGGGGGAAAGATAATTCCGGTCGGTATATCTATAAAAAAGACACTCATGATGCAAGGGGCCGAAAAGTTTTAGACCACGACCTAGACCAAATCGCCGATGAATTTATCAAGTTCGCTAAAGAACAGAAGTTTAGTTTTGTAGAATAATTAAAAGTTATGAAGTACTCAAAAACCCTGTCATTGGATTGCCCTTATTGTAAGACAAAAACACAATTTATATCCGATCTATCAAAATCATCTTTTTGTGGTGCAGAAAATCTGTATCACGATTTGTTCACTTGTACTAATTGTGGTGGATGTATTGTTACGAAATGGAAGAATTTGTCAATTTTAATAAAAAATTTGAGTAGTTTTAGGAGTAGGCAAGGGCACGATTCAGAACTAAAAGAATATTATCCCATGGTCGGAGATTTTATTCCGAGAATGGAAAAAAATAAAATTAAAAATGAGTTAGTAAAAAAAGACTACATAGAGGCTATAGATTGTTACAATAACGGGTTTTATAATGCGTCAATGGTTATGGCCCGTAGGACCATACATCAAGAACTAGACTTTCAAGGAATAAAAAACGGCAATCTTTATAAAAAAATAAATTCCTTAAATATCTCCAAAAACTTAAAAGAACTTTTGCAAAAAGTAAAAAACTTCGGCAATACCGGGGCGCATCCAGATTTCTTTTTGTATGATAAGGAAGGTAGCCAATTAATTAGTGAAGAAAAAGAAAAAGAATTTGCGAAGCTGAGCTTAATTTTTTTGGATAGATATTTTCAAGATCAACACGAAATGGACAGCTTGATTAATTCTGCACCAAATTCAAAAAAAGAAACCGAAGAAACGAAAAACAATAAAACCAAGGAAAACAAATAAAAAATGACCCATTCAATAATTCAAAAATCTAAACTTGAGGGGGCGAGGCGGTTGGATGCGGAATATTATTGTAGTCCGCGCTTGCTGGATGCAATAGATTTTTATCAAGGCAAAGAGGTGTCTTCAAAAATTCAGTACGGAACATCCAAGGGTTTAAATGAGGAAAAACTAGGATATCCAACCCTACGTTTAAATGAATTCGAAGAATATTTTTCTGGATCAGCTGAGAAATATTGTGATCTTTTAAGTGAAGCAGAATTTGAAGACCTTAAGCTAGAAGAAGGAGATGTTTTGATTTGTCGAACAAACGGAAACCCAAAACTTGTTGGGAAAGCGGCTTTAGTTGTAGATGGCAAAAATCAAGTTTTTGCTTCTTATCTTTTTAAAGTTAAAACTGACAAAACAAAAATTAACCCAGAAACACTGACCATATTTCTTAACTCAAGATTTGGTAGATCCGAAATCGAAAAGTTTCTTATGCCAAGCATACAATCAAATTTTAGCCCTGCCCAATTTCGAGAAATTAAAGTTCCCAAATTTAGTCCAGCGGGCCAGGAACAGATAAGAGAGGCCATGCAAGAATCATATTTTTTACTTGAAACTTCAAAAACTTTTTATCAGCAAGCAGAAGTTTTGCTTTTGGAGGAGTTGGGTCTGAAAGATTTTGAAATTGAGAACGAATTATCTAATGTTGTTAATTTTTCGGATGTTAAAAATACAAACCGAATAGATGCCGAATATTTTCAAATGAAGTATGAGAAAATTCTAGAAAAAATTGAGGGATACAAAAATGGAAGCGATAGCGTAGATAATAAATTTAAACAAAACAAAATTTTAACAAAAAAAGAAAAAGATTTTTATAATTATGTTGAGATCGGAGATGTTAATGTTTCGAGTGGCGAAATTAATTTTAATAAAATTGCAAAAAATGATTTACCAGCGAACGCCAAAATCAAATTGAATCAAGATGATCTGCTTGTTTCGAAAGTTCGACCTTATCGCGGAGCCGTGGGAGTTGTGAGTTTTGAGGGTAAAGATTTGATTTGTAGTGGAGCTTTTACGGTTTTGCAAGAAAAAACAGATTACAAAAAGGAGGTTTTGGTAGTTTTGCTACGAACAATTTTTTACAAAGAACTAATGATGAGGCACAATGTAGGCACATCTTATCCAGTTATTAAAGATGAGGATATTTTAAATTTAAAAGTTCCAATTTTGCCAAAAGAAACTCAACAAAAAATTGCGGGTTTGGTAAAAGAATCTCACGAAGCGCGCAAAAAATCTAAAGAACTTTTAGAACAAGCAAAACAAAAAGTGGAAGACTTAATCGAGAAAAAATAAATTTATGAACTACATATATTTAATTATTGCTGGGGTTTTGGGTTATTTTTTTGGTAAGAAGGTTGCTCAACGAAATCCATCGAAGCCCAGCTTCGCTGGAATTGCTAAATAATTACTCTATTGTGCTCATTTCTACCTTGAACTGACTACAAGGGGGTATTTTTTGTGATATAATAAAGATGTAATGCCGGTTTTTAAATTCAAAGCAAAAAATTTGGAAGGCAAAGAGATTGAAGGTGCTCGTGAGGCCGAGGATAAATTTGCTCTGGCGCGAAGTTTGAGACAAGAAAAATACATTCTTGTTGATTTTGAGCGTGAAGACAAAAAGAAAAAGTTTAATTTGTCAGCTATCAATATTGGAGGGATACCTTTTTCTGAAAGAATGATGTTCACCCACAATCTTTCTGTAATGGTTGGCGCTGGGTTGCCACTTGCACGTGCCCTTGGTGTTTTAACAAAACAAACAAAGAATCAAAAATTTAAAAAAACACTAACAGATGTTGCAGAAAGTCTTGTCAAAGGAAAAAGTTTAAGTGAAAGCATGACCAAACACAGTAAGGTTTTCCCAAAACTTTACATATCTATGGTTAAATCTGGGGAAAAAAGTGGTAAATTGCACGAAGCCCTAGGTTTGGTTGCCGACCAAATGGAAAAAGAAGCGCGTCTGAAGAGAAAAGTTATCGGCGCTATGGTGTATCCAGCAATTGTTGTTGTCGCCATGATTGGGATATCAATTTTAATGCTCGTTTATGTTGTCCCTTCTCTTGTTTCTACTTTCGATGAGCTAGATGTTGAGCTACCAATAAGTACTAAAATTATAATCTGGCTCAGTGAATCTATTGTTACCAATTCTATTCTTTTAATATTTATTGTTGCGGTTTTGTTTTTTGTTTTTATTTTTATTCTTAGAAAACCAAAAGTGAAAGCGCTTTTTCATACGTTTTTGTTAAAAATTCCTATTTTGGCGCCTTTAGTTCAAAAAATAAACTCTGCTCGAACAGCGCGCACGCTTTCGTCACTTATTGATTCGGGAGTAGAAATTTTAGAAGCCATAACTATGACTTCGGAGGTGGTTCAAAACGTTCATTATAAGAAAGTTTTGCTCAATGCCAAGGTTGATATTCAGAAAGGAGCAACGATCTCTTCCTCTTTTAAAAAAGCCGATAATGTTTTTCCACTTCTTTTTGGAGAAATGATTGCCGTAGGAGAAGAGACTGGAAAATTATCAGAGATGCTTCTTCAGTTAGCTATCTTTTTTGAAGAAGAGGTAGATGATGCAACCAAAAACATGGCGACAGTGGTTGAGCCGGTATTGATGGTTTTTATTGGGGCAGCGGTTGGTTTTTTTGCTGTTTCTATGATTAAACCTATGTATTCAATGCTTGGCTCGTTGTAAACATAAAACATAAAACATGGAGTTTGAAGTATACAAAAATAAAGGATTCTCAGTTGTTGAGTTGCTTATCGGCATTGCGGTTGTTTTAGTTTTATTCGGTGTTATTTCTAGCGCTTTTTTAAGATTCCGAGATACTCAAGCTCTAAATAGTACCAGTGAACAAATAATTTCTCTTTTAGACGAGTCTCGTTTGAAAACTATTTCATCAAAAAATTCTTCTCAACATGGAGTACGCTTTGAGTCTGACAAGATAATAAGATTTGAGGGGGAAGTTTTTTTGGAGTCGGACTCAAGTAATGAAGAATTGATTATTTCTGAGAGCGTGGAAATTGTAAATATTACTTTAATTGGCGGTGGCGATGATTTGGTATTTCAGAAATTATCAGGAAATACTAATCAATCTGGCTCATTGACTATTAGGTCTAAAAAAGACAATACCAAAACCAAGATTATAAACATAGAGCCCTCTGGGGCTGTTAGTGTAGAAAATGAATAAAGGTTTCACAATTTTAGAAGTAGTGCTTGGAGTTAGTATTATTGCCATCTCTATGTTTAGTTTGATGACTGTTTTAAATATGTCGTTTCAGCTAATGGAAGAATCAACCCGTGGAATTCAGGCTTCTTTCTTGTTGGAGGAGGGTTTGGAATCAATCAGAACCTTGAGAGACACTAGCTGGGATGACAATATCACTACTCTTTCTTCTGACAACGCTTATTATTTGGTTTTTTCTGGAGGAATTTGGTCTTCAACTTCTAGCAATGTCTTTATAGATGACATATTTGATAGATCTTTTGTGGTTAACGACGTCTATCGAGATTCTAACGACGACATTGTTAACTCGGGAGGGAGTTTGGATGAAAGTACCAAGAAATTTACTGTTTCTGTTTCTTGGTCAACAAAAAATGGAACAACAACCAAATCTATTTCAGCATTTTTATCTGATCTATTTTAATTATGAGAAAGAACGGCTTCACATTAGTTGAGATTTTAATTTATATAGCGATTTTGGCGGTGGTGTCTGTTGTTATTGTGAATAGTCTTTTGGTGATGATGAAAAGTTTTCATGGGTATCGAATAGCCCGTTTTGTAAATGTGAATGGCGCTATGGCCATAGAAAGAGTCGTTCGTGAAATTCGATTTGCTGGCGATATTGGGGAGGAAAGTATTTTGGATGTTAGTCCTGGAAAGCTAGTTTTTGGTGATTTGGAAATTTTTGTCTCTAACTCAGAATTGATGTTGAAAGATGGAGATGCAGATGCGGTGTCGTTGACTTCTGATAAAGTACAGGTGGAAAATTTAGTTTTCAAAGAAATTGAAACTATAAATTCAAAAGCAGTAAAGATTGAAGTTGAGTTTAAATCTTCTCGGGGTACTTATCAAAAGACGGCCAAATTTTACGATACGGTTGTTTTAAGAGGAAGTTATGGTGAATAATTTAAATAAAAATAATAACTCCGGACAGGCACTTATTTTTTCAGTAATGTTTTTTCTTTTTATTTCCTTGATTGTTGTTTCTGGCTTAGTTTTTTCTTCCTTAAAGGGATCCGCTTTGGCAGCAGACCTAATTACTTCAAAGAAAAGTTATTTTTTGGCAGAGAGTGGTGTGGAAGATATAGTTTTTAGGGCTTCTCAAGGGATGAATTATTCAGCCGAAGAAGTAATTTCTTTGGATGGTTTTTTTGCGACAACAACGGTTCAAAGTGTTGCTGATAATATTGAAGTTGCTTCCATGGCAGATGCCTTGAAGCACATTAGAAAAATCAATGCAATTTTGACAGCTTCTATAGGCGCTTCCTTCAACTACGGTCTTCAAATTGGAGATGGCGGTTTAGAAATGAAGAACCTTGCTTCAGTAACTGGAAATGTATATTCAAATGGTATAATTTATGCCGAAGATGACAATGAGATTTTGGGGGATGTGGTTTCTGCAGGCCCCTTGGGTTCTGTTGAAGGAGTTTATGCCACGGGAAGTGTTTATGCCCACGATATTGTTGGTTCCGAGGTTGAAGGGGATGCTTATTACCAGACTCTAACAAATACAACTGTTTTAGGCACTATTTATCCCGAGAGTGACGACCAACCTGTTTTAGATTTTCCAATTTCAGATGAAAAAATTGAAGAGTGGGAAGCCAGCGCAGAGGTATCTATTACTACAAGTCCATGTCCTTATGAGATAGATTCTGCGGTTGATCTTGGCCCCGTAAAGATAGAGTGCGACTTGATTATTAGTGGTAGTGCCGAAATTACTTTATATGGCCCTGTTTGGGTAGAAGGTGATTTAACTATTGAAAATAATTCAGTTGTTAAAGTTGCTCCAAGCTTGGAGGGTAGAAGTGTTGCTATTATTGCCGATAATTCTGCAGACAGTCAAAACAGTGGCAGTATACTTTTACAAAATAATGTTGAGTTTTATGGTTCAGGGCAGGAAGGTTCTTATGTTATGTTGGTTTCTCAAAATAATAGTGCCGAAAATGGAGGCTCTAACATTGCTATTGAAATTGAAAATAATGCTGCGGGAGATTTGTTGCTTTATGCAAGCCATGGAGAAATACTATTACAAAATAACGGAGAGTTAAAAGAAGTAACAGCTTACAAAATTAATCTTCAAAACCTAGCAAACGTTATCTACGAATCTGGTTTAGCGAGTTTACTTTTTGACTCTGGTCCTGGTGGATCAGTTTCTGTTTCCTCTTGGGAAGAAGTGGAGTAGTTTTTTTAAAAAAAACTTAACTTTAATCTCTATCATAGCGAAAACTCCCATGGAGTTCATTTTGTTTTCAACCTTTTTTTGACGAATAGCATCAAAAACAGCCTCGGCTGTTTTTTCTTTTGCATCAACCAAAGCATAGCCCCTTTTTAAATCTTTTAAACAGTGAACATCGGATGTGGCGATGAGAGGTTTGTTATATTTTTGAGCAATATTGCTGGCTTTTTTGTTAAAATTGAAGATTTTATTAGAAAAAATGGATAATTCAATGGCGTCAAATAAGTTAATATTTTCTATTAGTTTTTTTCCTAGACTAATTTGTTTTCTGTCGGGAACAAATGGATGTGATGCGATTATAAAAATATTCGGATTTTTGTTTTTATAAATATTTAAATCTTGGAAAGTTTCAACTTTCTCAATATCTTTGTTGCTACCCAAAACTACAACATGCTTGCCTTCAATTTCGGCCTCAATGCCAGGAACTAATAAGATGTTTTTTTGTTGAGCATAATCTATGTGTTCTTTTTTATAAACAAACTTAGCGTGGCACGTTATCGCCAAAATATCGTAATTATTTTTTTTGGCCTCGTCGATGAGTTCAAAAGTTGAATAAGAAAGTGGATCTTTTGGGTCATCTTTGGTGTGATTGTGGAATCCTGTTTTTAAGATCATTGTGTTATGTTATATTATAACTAATGTGTTTAGCAATGCCACTCAAAATTAAGAAGATCAATGGGACGTCGGCAATTGTTGAATCGGGCAATTGTGTGGACTTGTCTTTGGTGGAAAATATCAAAACAGGGGACTATGTTCTAGTGCATGCCGATATGGCCCTAAATAAAATCGAGAAGATAGAAGCCGAAAAAATATTAAAAGTTATTAGCAATTTAAACAAATAATATGAAAAAAGGAATTTATTTGGCGTTATTTACAGCCTTAATTAGTGGTTTCGCAGTATTTTTTAATAAATTTGCTTTGTCTTTTTGGTCAAATACTTCTATTTATACAACAGCAAAGAACCTAGTTGCGGTTTTACTTCTTTCGTCTTTTATTTTCTTGTTTAATAAGCGATCTGAGTTTGTAAAACTAACTAAAAAACAGTGGGGTCAATTAGTGGGTATTGGTTTCATTGGTGGTTTCATGCCCTTTCTGTTGTTTTTTAGGGGGCTTTCTCTAAGTTCGTCTATCAATGCTGCTTTTCTTCATAAAACTTTATTTATTTGGGTTTCTCTGTTGGCCATTTTCTTTTTGAAAGAAAAGATATCTGGCTTACAAATATTTGCTTTGGTTTCTCTTTTGGCTGGTGTTTATCTCTTTATTTCTCCTTCCAAGATTAACTTTGGATTGGGAGAGGCATTAATTTTGGGAGCAACCTTTTTATGGGCGGTGGAAAGTGTTTTTGCCAAAAAGGTTTTAGAAAAACTTCCCGCATTAGTAGTTGCTTGGGGAAGAATGTTTTTTGGTTCTATTTTTCTTTTGGTCTACCTGTCTTTTGTTGGTGGTGTCGGACAGCTTTTTGTTTTTTCAATAGATAAGCTGGCTTGGTTGTTTTTGGCAGGAGCATTTCTTTTTCTATATGTGACAACTTGGTATTCGGCGCTTAAATTTGCGCCAGCGAGTGTGGTAAGTTCGGTTCTTGTTTTGGCTGTCCCCATTACGGCTACACTAAATTCTATTTTCGTTACCCACCAACTAAGTGGCATGCAAGCTTTACCGGCGATCTTAGTGGTGATGAGTATTTTTTTGGTAAGTAAATTCAAAATTGGCAATGAAAGGGCTTTTAATGTGCGCTAAGTATGCATTTCCTCCAAATCTATTAAACTATTGTGGCCCCGAAGATAATAAAGCTCTCTTCGGGGTTTTGAAAGAAGGCGAAAAAGAACAAGAATTAAGAAACTTGCTCTCGCAGTTTGAGGGCGCTGTACCTTATTTACGTCTTATTGCTCAAGCGAACAAGATTAAAGATGAATTTGACGAGAGGGTTGTGGAGGCGTATTGGATAGGGAATGATCTTCTCAAAAAAGTTAATGCTCAAAACATATTTTCTCACACAGAAGATCGTTTTAAGGAAAAGATGGATAAAAAAGATTGGAAGTGGCTGGTAAGCGGTTCTGTAGTTAATGCGAAACCATTTCATGGCTTTCACGTTTTTGACATTTATCGCCGGACTGGATTAATGAAGTCTGGGAAAATAGAAAATCTTTTGGAAACTATCGACAATTGTAGGATTGGCTGGGGAAGGGTAGCCAACATTGATAACGGTTTTGCTATGGTGGAGTATAACCCGTTTGAATTTAAAGAAAACAAATTGTGTTTAGGGCAGGCCAAAACAAAAAAGATGAGTTTTTTGGGTATATCTTTGAAAGTAGGTGACGAAGTGTCTATGCATTGGGATTATATTTGTGACAAAATCACACCTAGACAGAAAAATAATCTAGTCTTTTGGACAGATTATCATTTAAACTTGACGAATAGGACTATTTAGGTGTAATGTAAATCAGAAGCCGTGACTGTTGGAGTCCTGGTAATTGACAAAAATCGGTGCGTCTAAATAATTAGGCATACCATAACAAAGAAAGGAGTATGTCATGAATAGAATGACGGACTCAGAAGATTTTGGCAAAGAAGTGGGGCTTGTTCACAGGGCTATTGTGACGGGTCGCAAGGTAGGTGCTCAGCGTGATTTTTGGATCAGGTTGGCTGAGGATGAAGAGATGTTCAGGCAGGTGCTTCGAGTAGTAAACAATAGTCCAACTTATGACATTGTTGTCGATGGCAGGCGCACGCTTGATCAAATGATCGAAGCTGGAAATTACGATTGGGTTAACGACGACATCAATGATAATCTGTCCAAAAGACTAGATTATTTTTCTGTCTAGGTGTGATT
>JBHPEK010000011.1:0-24758 GCA_042577045.1 Patescibacteria group bacterium | reverse complement strand
GAGTCTTTAATTCTTGGTATTCTTGTTGGACTTGTTCACATTCTGATTTGGGCATGGGGGTTAAATAAGTTACTTCTATTATACCCTTAGCTACTTAAAAGTCCAAATATCAACAGTAATGTCCACACACATATTGCACTTTTTTAGGTACTCATAAAATAAGCCCTGCCTACCGGCAGGCAGGCATTCTGCAGTTCATTCTAGGAAAAGAGTCTTTTTTCCTACTCTTTTGGTTTTAGTGTTGGGAAAAGAACCACATCACGGATATTATGTACTCCCAAGAAAAACATGGCCATTCTATCTATACCAATCCCGACCCCATACGCCGGTGGCATGCCGTGTTCCAATGCTTCAATAAAATCTTTATCCATTTCCAAGGCCTCCTTGTCTCCCGCCTTCTTTAGTTCCATTTGTTTTTCAAAACGCTTTTTTTGATCTATTGGGTCGTTCAATTCAGAGTACCCTTTGACCATCTCAATTCCGCCAATAAACAACTGAAAACAGTCAGCAAGCTTTGGGTCGTCTTCTTTAGCTTTGGTGAGAGGAAAAAGATCAATCGGATAATCTATGACAAAGGTAGGTTGAATTAATTTCTGTCGACAAACTTTTCTAAAAATATTATCAGCAATTTTTTCTCTAGTATCCGCCTTAGAAACCTCAATTCCAAATTGTTGGGCTTTAAGTTTTAAGTCTTCCGATGAGGCATTTTCTGGATTATTAATCAGGGCATGCCTCTTCAAAACATCCCAAAAAGAAACAACACTAAACTTACCAGAAAAAGAGATCTGTTGATCTTCATACTCCACCTTTTGTTTTCCTAAAACTTTTTTAACCAGATTTTTTATCAAATTTTCTACAATCTCTCTTCCTGCTTCTGCATCAGCATAAGCTTCATAAAACTCTAGCATAGTAAACTCCGGATTGTGTGTCATATCTATACCCTCATTTCTAAAATTTCTACCAATCTCATAAACCCTGTCAAAACCTCCCACCAAGAGTCTTTTTAAATAAAGCTCTGGAGCAATACGCAAAAACAAATCAATATCCAATGCATTGTGATGTGTTTTAAATGGCTCAGCAGTAGCCCCTCCAGCAATTGGTTGAAGCATGGGCGTTTCTACTTCTAGAAAGGCCTTCTTGTTTAAGAATGTTCTTATTTCGGTAATAAGGTTCGAACGCATCACAAAGCCAATACCTACTTCGGAATTCATTAAAAGATCAAGGTATCTTTTTCGATACCTTTCTTCGGTATCAGAAAGTCCGTGCCATTTTTCTGGCAAAGGCATTAATCCTTTAGAAACTATTCTCCAAGAAGTAACCTTGATAGATTTTTCTCCTCTTTTAGTTTTGAAAAGGCTCCCAGTAAATTCAACAAAATCTCCAATATCCACTATCTCCTCAAAAAGACCAAATTCTTTTTCTCCAACAACATCCTTTTTTAAATAGGCCTGCAAAAAGACCTTTTTATCTTCCAATTTGTCAGAAATGCTGTCGCTAAAGTCACAAAAAGTTATCCCACCATGAGTGCGAATACTAAAAATCCGACCAACGAGGTTAAGAGGTTTTCTCCCCCGAGACCATTTGGAAAATGTTAGGAGAGCTTCTTTTACTGAAAGATCTCTAGAAACCTTAGTTGGGAAAACAGAGCCAAAAATTTTCTTGGCCTTTTCAAATTTTTTTAGACGTGCGTCTCTTATGTCATCAAGTGGCATATTAATAGGTTGCTCTTTAAGAAATCTCTACTATAGTATAACTTATTTTCCCCGAAGGAGTAAGAACTTCTACTTTAGAGCCCTTCTTGCACCCAATCAAAGATTTACCTAAAGGAGACTCTGTGGAAATTTTTCGTTCAGTTGGATTAGATTCTCCGGAACCAACCAAGAAATAATCAAACACTTCTTCACTGGTTGTTTTCTTTAAAACAACAGAAGAACCAATCTCAATCTCCACATTAGTTTTAGTTGTTTTAGAAAAAATAACCGCTCTACTTAAAATATCCTCTAATTCAGCTATTCTATTTTCGTTCATTAGTTGCTCTTCTTTTGCCTCTTGGTATTCTGCATTTTCAGAAATATCACCGAGGCTACTACTCTCTTCAAGCTTGCTTGATATCTCTCCTCTTTTTGTTTTAGCCAAAAACTTCAACT
This sequence comes from Patescibacteria group bacterium, assembly GCA_042577045.1. Lineage (GTDB taxonomy): Bacteria > Patescibacteriota > Minisyncoccia > JAHISW01 > Tagabacteraceae > JBHPEK01. The sequence continues at coordinate 22,611 of JBHPEK010000011.1, read as the reverse complement.
CTTCTTCGAGCTTCTGATATGCTTCTTTACTTAATTGTTCTGGTGGTAATTCTATTGACATAAAAATGACATAAAAACTAAAAACAACGTATTCAGGAATAAATTGTTATTATATTGGTTAAGGATTTTTAGTCAAGTAAATACTCTGGTGCATTTTCTTGCATCCAATTTAAAAGCTGACTAAAGGCGTAAACGCCCCCCACCAAATTAGAAGATCTGCCCTTCTCTAATACAACACTAATAGCAAAACGAGGTTTCTCATACGGCCAGAAACCAATTACCCAAGAGTTCACATATTTTCCAGAGCCAATTTCTGCCGTACCAGTTTTGGCTGCTACATGTACTGGTGCAGAAGATAGCGCGCTGGCAGTACCTTCATTTACCGCCCTTCTCATTCCCTTTTTCACTATTTCAAAATAATTATATGGAATTTTTAGCACTTCTCTCTGAGCAACTTTTCCTGAAATTAAAGTAGGCTCAAAGACAACACCCTCATTTGCCAAAACAGCAGTAGCCACAGCGGCCTGCAAAGCCGTAATCTGAAAACTCCCCTGACCAATACTAACATGATATGTATCGCCAATCCTCCAAACAGAATCTGTGCCATCTTTTTTAGAATCAGCATTAGGAACGAACCCATGTTCTTCACCAAATAAATCTATGTTCGTTTTTTCTCCAAAACCAAAAAGTTTCATATATTCGTTTATTTTTCTAATTCCCAGGCCACTGATATCTTCATATCCACCCCCGATTGAGTAAAAATACTCATTAGAAGACACAGCCAAGGCCCTCTCCATATCAACCCAACCGTGTGCTTTCCAATCTAGGAAAACACTTTCTCTGTCTGGAAAATATGGATTAGGAATAGAAATACTTCCAGAACTAAAAATACTCTTTAAAGGATCAACAACTCCTTCCATCAAAGCCGCCAATGCCACAAAAGGCTTAACAATAGAACCCGGTGTATAAAGCCCAGAAAAAGCTCTATTTAAAAATGGCTTCTGCGGGTCATCAATATAGCTTTGGATTAATTTGTTTGGACCCCCATTACTCAAAACCTGTGAGTCATATTCTGGAAAGCTAACCATTGATAAAACTTCTCCATTGTTTACATCTAAAATTACACCTGCTCCACCCTGAAAACCTCTCTCCGTAGAGAGCAAAGAAAGTATCCTATAAAATTCTCCTTGGAGAGCATGGTCAATACTTAGTTTTACACTTTTTCCCGAAACAGGAAATTTTTGAATACCCTCCGATTTAATTTCGTTCAAAGAATCAACTTCTGTGATCTTAAAGCCCTTTTCTCCGCTTAGAACATCCTCGTAACTATTTTCAATACCAGCCTTACCAACCACATCTTCGTAATCGGCCGAGGATGAATACCCCAAATAACCAACAACGTGCGCCAGACCACTGCCGTCTTTATAACTTCGACTTGAAACCTGCTCAATACGTATTGGTAAATAAGACCACTGCCTGTAAACTGTACTAACCTCTTCCCAGTCGTAGAAACTTTCCACAATCAAATCTTGACCAGTTTCAAAACTATTTTTAATCAGCTCTTTGTAATTATCTTTTTCTAGAAATATCAAAAAGTCTTCTAGGTTCTCCCTAAGGTCGTTGCTAGTAAATGCCTCTTTTTCTAAGACCAAAAAAAATGCTGGAGTGTTCCAAGCCAAAACTATATCGTTTCGGTCATAGATAATACCTCTTTCGGGAAACAAAGTAACAAAGCGCAAATGATTACTTTCTGAACGCCTGGAAAAATCTACCCCTTGAGAAATTTGCAAATAACCGATTCGCCAAACCAAAAAAGATCCTATCACTAAAAAAATAATACCAAGAAACAAAAAAACCTTAGAACCAATAGGACGTTCCATTCTTCCCTCAAGCTGATATGAGTCAAAGTTGGGAATATTTTCAGAATCCAAAAAAATTTCATCTGGGCTAATGGACATTGATCCAATTCCTTTGTTTCTTTTTTTGGGCATATTTTAGTTAAAAAGTACGAAAAGAAAAAAATGAAATACGACTGATCCAAAAACCCCCAAGACAACCTTAGGAAGAATACTATCATCTTGAACAAGGTGCTTGACTTTTTGAGCAATTAAGATTGTGGCAATAAAACTTATGGTAAAAAAACCTAATCCAAATTTAGAAAACAAAACAGGCGAAAAATACAAAGAATCCAAAACAACTCCCACCAAAACACCCTCCCAAAATTTTGGAAAAAAGAGAGAAAAAACAACAAAGAAAAAGATAGTAACAGACAAATGAAAAAAAACAGAACTAAAAAGCAAAAATAAAAACGAAAGTGCTCTTAAGTAAAACATACTATTTTATTAAATATACATGCCTTAATTCTTGAATGTTTACGGGTAATCTAAAAATAATTTCTTGAAAAGGATCTGCTGGTTCCATAATAATTTCTTCCACAATTCCTAAAAATAACTGGCCAACACCTAGAGTTGTAATTTTATCACCGATGTTAATATCTATATCATGAGGTAAAGCAACAGACAAATTCTCACTCCCCAAACCAAGCGCAATAGCTGAAACACTGTGTCCGACAAAAACGTTTGTTTCCTCGTCTGGGTGAGAAACCAATTTAACCATACTAAAGCTGGGTGTCATTTCAGAGATATGCCCCAAAAGAACATCGCCAAAAGCAGTTACCAGTGTTCCTTTCTCTATGCCATCATCTGAACCAATATCTATTATTAAAGAATTATAAATTCCATAACCTGGTCTCGATAAAATGGAAGCAAGAATAAAATCATTGGCACCCCTATTTCTAGAAAGAGTTTCTTTTAGCTCATCGTTTTCTTTCAAAATATTGTCAGCAATAATATTTTTCAACTCTAGTGCCTTTATTTTTTCCTTCAAAAAATTATTTTCCTCATCTAGGTCCTCTTTTTCTGAAAAAGAAATCATTATTCCAGCTATAATATTGGTAATTCTGTCTTCAAAATGTACGACTGGTTGGATCAAAAACAGAGCTGTCTGTTTTAAAAACTTAGGAGGAAAACTTCTAAATATGTAAATCGTAAAAAAAAGCAACAAAAAAATACCCAAAATAACGAGTATATATTTTTTCTTTTTAGAATTTTGGCGAAACATTTTCTTCAGGTTCAATTAAAACGTCCCTTAGAGTACTCAAATCTTCAAGAATTATACCCGTACCACGAACTACTGCTGTGAATGGGTCATCAGCCATGTGAACAGGTATTTTTATCTCGTTTTCTAAAAATTCCGGCAGTCCGCGCAAGAATGCACCTCCACCAACCAGAACAACCCCTCGATGCATAATATCCGAAAGCAGTTCCGGTGGAGTCTTTTCAATCACCTCTTTTGCTGCTCTCGAAAGCATTTTCAAAGATTTGGAAATAGCATCCCTAACATCTCCATCAGTAATTAAAGCCTCTCTTGGAAGACCTGTCATTAAGTCTCTGCCTCGCACCGTGGCTTCAATAGTCTCGCTAGATGGCATTGCAGAGCCAATAGCAATTTTAATATCCTCCGCCGTTTTCTCACCTAAAAGAAGTTTAAATTCATCACGCGCATAATTTATAATATCTTGATTTAATCTATCACCAGCTACTCTCAAATTTTTAGAAACAACAATGCCACCCAAAGAAACAACCACCACGTCGGCAGTACCTCCACCAATATCAATAATCATGCTCCCTACTGGATCTTGAATTGGAAGCTTAACGCCAATCGCCGCTGCCAAAGGTTCCTCTACAATATAAACTTCTCTGGCACCTGCATTCTTAGTAGCATCCCTAACAGCGCGTCGTTCTACATCTGTAATGCCCGAAGGCACACCCACTACCACGCGAGACCTCACAAATGGTCTCAATGCTTCTTTGTGAACATTTTTTATAAAATAAGAAAGCATCTCCTCCGTAACTTCAAAATCTGAAATTACACCATCAATAAGTGGACGAACAGCAACAATATGACTCGGTGTCCTGCCAACCATTCTTTTGGCTTCACTACCCACCGCTACCACTTGTTCCGTTTTCTGGTTTATGGCCACCACCGATGGCTGATTGGTAACAATGCCACGTCCTTTCACATAGACCAGCGTATTAGCTGTTCCTAAATCTACTCCGATATCATGTGAAAATAAACCAAAAAATTTATTAAGCATGTTTACTTCTAAGTAATTTTAATAACATATTTGTTATTAAAATTATTCTAAAGCCTGCAAAAGCTCTTTCTGTTCTATTAATTTCGCCTCTTCGCTGTCTCTCTTTTTGATCTCCACCTTGTCTTCTTTTAGGGTCTTTTCGCTAATTATAACCCTCCAAGGGATACCAATTAAATCGGCTTCAGCAAATTTTTCACCAGCACTTTTTTCCGCTCTATCATCGTATACTACTTCAATGCCTTGGCTCTGTAAATCTTGATAAATTTTCTCAGATGTCTTATGGACTTTTTCATCTTTGCTTTCAATTTCTATCAAAATAACCTTAAAAGGAGCAACATTTTCTGGCCAAATTATACCTCTCTCATCACAATTCATCTCTACCAAAGTACCCAAAAGTCGAGAAGGGCTCATCCCATAAGAACCCATGTATACATACTCTTCTTCCCCTTTCTCGTTTTTATAAGTCAGCCCCATCGCCTTGGAATATTTATCTCCCAAGCTATAAATATCTCCAATTTCTATTGCTGTCTCTTCTGCAAGATTTTTTTCATCCAAGTCCAAGCCAAAGTCCGCCACAACCTCATCATTGTAGTCTGCTTTATTTATCGCTATATTTTTTTCTTTATCTATATAAATTATATCCTCGCCGGCATCAGCAAGTGTTTGAAATTCATAAGAGTATTTAGAAAATGGTTCGCCAGAGGAAATAGTTAAATAAGTTTTATCTCCCATACCCAATCTGTCAAAAACTTTCATATACACATCTTTCATTTTTTCATAAAAAGCGTCGTGCTCTTCTTTGTTCTTAGAAAAAGAATATAAATCTTTCATTAAAAATTCCCTGCCACGAAGAAGACCTGCTTTTGCTCGCGACTCATTTCTAAATTTAGTTTGAATCTGATACGCGTAGAACGGTAAATCTTTGTATGAGGAAACATGTTCAGACATTATTTGGGCAATTGGTTCTTCGTGAGTAAAACCCAAACCAAGCTCGCCACCTCCTTTCAAATTGGTCTTAAACCAATTGTCTACCACCTCGTCACTCCAACGATTTGACTTTTCCCAAAGTTCTTTATTCTGCAAGGCGGTCATTTTCATTTCTTGCCCGCCAATAGCATTCATCTCCTCGCGGATAATATCGTTTATTTTATTTAAAACTCGTAAACCTAATGGCAAATAGGAATAAACCCCAGCCATTTCTTTATGAATGAACCCGGCCTTTATTAAAAGTTGAGCATTTTTTGATGTTTCATCTTTTGGCGCTTCGCGCTGTACTTTTGTAAATAATTTAGATAATCTCATGTTATCTAAATAATAATTCAAACACGCCCAAAAGACAAGAAAACCCTCAATTTGAGAGTTTTTTACCCAGAAAAGATACGCGTGAAAAGTCGGGGAATATCGTTATATAAAGTTAGAAGCAAAATAAAGACAACAAAAACAACTCCAATACTATTAGCGAAATTGGTTATCTTCTCACCCACAGGAGAGCCTTTTAATTTTTCTATAGCCATAAAAAGCAAGTGCCCACCATCTAAAATTGGAATCGGCAACAAATTTAGCACAGCCAAGTTTATAGATATCAAAGCCACAAAACCTAACCAAGGAATAATTCCCAATGTCATAAAATCTCCAGAGAGTTCGGCTATGCGAATAATGCCTCCCACTTCTTTAAATAAGTTTCCACCTCCAACAGCATTAGTAATAATATAGCCAAAATACTTTACAGTCGTAATTGATACATCCACCACATCTCTTGCTGAATACCAGAAAACTTTATAAAAAGGTTGACGAACAATTTCCGTATTACCACCAAAGCCAATTCCCATAAGAGGGTTGGGGGTAATAGAAATAGTCAATTTTTCCAAACCTCTCTCAACTTCAACTTGCACCTCTTGCCCACTATGAAGTAATGCAAAATCTTGAATCCTGTCTGACAAATTTGTATTTATATATTCATCTCCATAAAAAACACTAACAATTTTATCGCCAGCCATAATTCCAGCGCCCTCGGCGGGAGAGTCTTCTACGATAGACGCAACTTCTACATAGTCTGTGGTGCCCTCTATGGTCACCGGCACACCATAAAGAAAATAAATAAAAGAGAAAATTAAAAAAGCGAGGAGAAAATTAAAAAATGGCCCCGCACCAACAATCAAAGCCCTCCTCCCCATCTTGGCTTTCAAAAAAGACCGCGGGTCTTTTTTCTCTTCCTCATTAGAGGTTGGGCTATCGCCAAGCATTTTTACAAAACCGCCCAAAATGAACGGCCGAATTGAGTATTCGGTATCACCTTTTTTGTGGCTCCATATTTTCTGCTTACCAAAACCCAAAGCAAATTGTTCTACTTTTACGCCAGATAATTTGGCAAAAAGAAAATGCCCAAATTCATGAGCTATAATTACCAAAGCTATTGTTAAGACAACTCCAATTATAAACATATTAATTCTTTATCTCATTTTCTTTTTTAAACGCTGTCTCGTCAATATTCCTACTCGACTCGTCTATCAACTTTTGTAATTCGTCTTTTCCTCTAAACTTTTCATCCTCACTTATCTCTCCATCTTTTTCTTTCCTCTGAACATCTTTCCAAATATCTTCCCTTTCTCGCCTCAAAGACACCTTGGCTTCTTCTACTTTTTCACGTAAAATCTTCAGAAGAGACTGTCTTCTTTCTTCAGTAAGCTCTGGAAAGATAACTCTCACAAAGTCTTTTTCGGTAATGGCCTGTAAACCAAGTTCAGAATTGGCAATAGCCTGCTCCACAGGCATAATCATGTCGGTATCCCATGGCTTTACCACCAAAGTCCGCGCATCTTCAACAGAAGTAGAAGCCACCCCTTTCAGTGGGCTTTTAGCACCAAAATAATCCACCTTAATATTTTCTATCAAAGCTGGTGTTGCCCGACCGGTACGAAGAAGGGATATTTCATCTTGAAACCAGTTTTCTGTTTTTTCAGCGTGTTGTTTAAATTTTTTAAAATCGTAAGCCATTTCTATAATAATTAAAACTAAACAAAAACTTAAACCTTTGTCGCCCGCCTGCATCGCTATGCGAAGCATTGCGGGCAGGGAACGACCCCGATAAAACCCTAAATATATTATAGCATTAATGTTCGTCTCTAAAACCCAGAAAAAAATAATCGCAACAACAAAAGGGTCTGTCAAAAAAATTTTTGTTTAGTTTTTAACTATTCACGTTTAGTTAGCACTAAACAAATATAATCTACGATCATTTTTGATGAAGACGCCCTTTGGGAAAGCATCTGTCGGCTATTAGCTATTTCGTCTAATGCTTTTACTAGCTCTTTTGATAAGTTTTGAGAAACTTTTTCCTGAAGAACAGACTCCAAGCTATCCAAAAAATTCCGTACTTTTTCTTTCTCTGTCACAAAAGGTCTTACCATATCCATTCTTTTATCCACCCCTGCTTTCAAAAATTTCTCTGTAAATTCCTTATTCTTTTCTGGTAACTCTTTTTCTCCTGCTGTATCTAAAACCATTAAGCGCGATCTTAAAGTTTCCAAAATATTTTCCACCGAAGAAGTGACCACAAAAAAATAACTAAGCCCTGCCGGCTCTTCAAACGTTTTAAGAAGCGCATTACAAGCCTCACCTGTAAAAGTGCTACTTCTAATTACAAAAATTCTTCCCTTTCCATGAAAAGATTTTTTGCTAGATTTTTCTTTTATCTGTCTAGCATCCCCGATACCAAAACCCTCCAAACCTAGAAGTGAAAAATCTGGATGTGCAAGAAGAGATTCTTTTTTAATACCCAAAATATCAGCAGACATTTCTAGGGCTTTATTTAGGCCTTCTTCCATATCTCCTACCAATAGATACCCGTGGTGATATTTCTTTACCATATCTCTCATTATGCCATCTAGCACGCCAAAAAACAAAAAATACCCGTCAATCCCACCTCAACACCTCAAGTTCTAATTTTAACCCCAACCCCAATCCACACCACTTATACACGATCGTAGATAAGTGGTGAATTTAAGATTTACACTAACTACAGCAGATCAAAATGTTTTTTGAGATGTAGTTCGTTATCTAGTTTATCGGCAACAACAAAACGCACGAATTTTCTGACCTTAAAATCCTCAATAATATAATCTATTTCATTCTCACAATCGTAAGGATGCACAAAAACACTTTTTTGATATTCAAAAAATCCCATATCTCTCAAAAAATACCTTAAACTATCCCTTTCTTTTCTTCTCTTTTCGGGAATATCAAACAAAACAATTCTCCACCGACCATCCCACTTTTTGGGTTTGGCAATCTTCAGATCAAGTAAGTTGTAAGTTAGGGCTTTTTTCTTTCCTTCAACTGTTAATATAATGGTAGTAGTACCGTCTTTATTATATTTCTCTTTAATCATTTTAGACTCATAAAGACTTTTTATTGCCCTCTTCAAATGATTTTTGCTTATATCTTTCCACTCTTCTGTCATGCTATCTAGAATTTGAAAAGCTTTTCTTGGTGAACGAGAAAGGCCAATAGCCAAACCTCCAAGAAGCAGTACTAGAATTTTTTGTTGTGTTTTCCCTAAACCCTTTGACATTTTTATATTTTACCACTTATCTACGATCGGATATAAGTGGATAAATGAGAATGAGACAAACAAATAAAGAGCGCTTGATGATTAATTTGTCACAATTGTTGAGTACTTTCCCTTACTTCTTCGCGACAATGCTTCGTTTGTAGACATCCAAATGTTCCAAAGCAATACCAGTTCCTTTGGCCACACACAAAAGTGCTTCATCGGCTACACTAGCATTCACACCAGTTGAACGAAAAACTAATTCCCTAATATTTCTAAGTAATGACCCTCCTCCAGTCATAAGAATTCCTTTGTCAATAATGTCTGAGGAAAGTTCTGGTGGAGTCTCCTGTAGAACATGCTTCACAGCACGAATCATGTCTCTAAGTTCAGAATCTATCGCTTTAACAATCTCATTTGTAGAGATATCAGCACTCCTAGGAAGACCGGTTAGAAAATCTCTTCCTTTCAGTACACAGGTTAATTCTTCCTCCACTAAAACTGCTGAGCCAACAGCAATTTTAATTTCTTCGGCCATTTTTTCACCAATAGATAAATTGAAAGTCTTTTTAACATAACTGATAATTGCTTCATCAAGTTTGTTCCCGGCAACTTTTACAGAAGTAGAGTAAACAATCCCACCCAAACTAATCACAGCAATGTCCGTCGTTCCACCCCCAATGTCAACAATCATGTGTCCGCACGCCTCTTGAATAGGAACTCCGGCGCCAATGGCTGCTAATATCGGCTCCTTAACAACATAAGCTGAGCTAGCGCCCGCCTTGACCGCTGCTTCCACCATAGCTCGTTTTTCGGTAGATGTTACTCCAGCTGGAGCAGAAATCATAACTTCTGGTTTGAACATACTATACCGCCCAAGCGCTTTTCTAATGAAATAACTAAGCATTGCCTCTGTCGCTCGATAATCCGCAATGACACCATCTTTCAATGGTCTATAGGTTCGAATAGTGTCCGGAGTTTTCCCAATCATATCCTTGGCCTCATCTCCTACGGCTAAAATTCTATTGTCTGGCATGGAAATAGCAACCACCGACGGTTCGTTCAAAACAATCCCCTTTCCCGAAACAAAAACAAGGGTATTTGCTGTGCCTAAGTCTATTCCAATTTTTTTAGCGAACAACATAAATTTTTTATTTTACTCTTTTTATTTTAGCACCCAATGCCCCCAAACGCTCTTCCAGTTTTTCATATCCTCTTTCAATAGCATACGTATTTTTTAACACAGATTTACCCTTTGCCCCAAGCATCGCCGCCAAAATACTAGCTGAAGGCCTCAACGCCGGAGGACAAACAAGTTCAGTCCCCTTTAGTTTTGTGGGGCCTTTTATGAAAACTCTATGCACATCAGCTATCCTAATGTTGGCACCCAGCCTATTCAACTCTGTAAAATATACCGCCCTGTTCTCAAAAACCCAATCATGAATCATTGTCTCTCCTTTGGCCTGAGTTGCAATTGGAACAAAAAAAGGCAAGTTGTCAATATTTAAACCTGGGAAAGGTCTGCCATAAAGCTTGTCTGTCGGGGCAACCAAAGCAGAAGGAAATGTCTTCAGATCTACAAGATTACCATAACCATTTCTAGCTTTATATTTTTTCAGAATTTTAAATTTAAAACCCATTTTTTCCAATTTCAAAAGTTCTAATTCCAAAAAATCTATTGGACATCTCTTTATAATCAAAGAAGATTTCGTAACCACAGCAAGAGAAAGAAAAAACATCGTCTCGATTGGATCTTCGGTTAAATAATAAGAAATCTTTTTTGATATCTTTGATTTACCATAAATCACTAGAGTTGTCGTTCCAATACCATCAATTCTTACTCCCAGCTTTTTTAGAAAATAACACAAATCTTGAACCTGATAATTTGCCGAGGCAAATTTAATAATTGTCTTTCCGTGAGTTAAGGAGGCTGCCATAATAGTATTTTCCGTCGCCGTGTCTCCAGATTCATACATCACAATCTTGTCGTTTTTTCGCTCTCCGCCACCTTCAATCTTCATCCTGTTAGCAAAAGTTTTTATTTTAATTCCAAAATTCTCCAAGGCATAAAGATGGGGCGTGATAGTTCTTTTTCCCAACTTACAGCCACCTTGATTTGGCAAGTCAAACTTACGAAGTTTATGCATCAAAACACCAATGAACAAGATTATACTTCGTGTTTTCGCGGCCGCCTCCACGTCAATTTTGTGAAGAGTAAATTTTTTTGGTGGAATAATTTCTAAACTATGCCCTCCCTGCCACTGAGTGTTAACCCCAATACTCTCTAAAACTTCTATAATTCTATAAACCTCTTCAATTTTAGGAAGATTCTTAATAAGAGTTTTGCCACTATTAAGCAAAGAAGCAATCAATATAACCACTGCTGAATTTTTTGAAGGATTAACAACAATAGAACCCTTCAAACTCTTGCCACCTTCTATTATATAACTGCTCATTGCTTTTATCCTAGACTTTTTGGGTGTTTTTTGCAAATATATAGACATATGACACTGAAGAGGAGGAGATTGATTTTATGGCTTTCTGTGGGGATTTTTTTAATTCTAGCAGTTCTCTTATTATTCTATAGCCAAGGATATAAAATAGGAAAAGATTTTAGAATCTCTCAAAGAGGTGGTATTTTTGTTTCTATTCCTTTTTCAGACTCACAAATATTTATCAATAACAAAAAAGAAGAAACGACCGGAACCCTAAACAGGGGGGTTTTTGTGTCAAACATGAAAACAGGAGTTTACTCTGTTCTAGTTGCCAAAGATGGATATTGGCCTTGGGTAAAAAATTTGGAAGTAAGAAAAGGGTTAGTTACTGAAGCAAAAGCCCTTCTTGTTCCTGAGTCCCCAGGAGGAGAATTGTTATTCAAAGGAAAACTATCAAACATATGGGCGTCGCCTTATCAAAAACTACTGGTACTCAAAGAACAAAAAAACGGTGCTTTTGTGTTTACTTTTTACAAACCAAACGAAAATATTTTTCTAACAACAAAGCCAGGAACAACCGAAAGTTTAATAACCTTCAAAAGTGATCCCTCAAAAATAATTTGGAGCGAAAAATCTTTAACCTTCAAAAACGAAAAAGGTTCCATACAAGCAAGTTTTGATTTGTCCAAAAACATTATAAGTGCTTCTTGGCACACCGGAGAACAAGAAGAAATTTCTAATTACGAAAGATTTGACAAGAAGAAAAATCAAAGAATCTGGTGGGATCCGCTAACTAACGAAATTTTTGTAGAATGGCTAAAGCAAGATACTCCCGCTCCTATATATATTTGCGGACTAGAAACCTGCGAACACCCCGAGCAAATTTTCAAAGGAAATTTTAAAATAAGAAATATAGAATTCTTCCCAGAAAGAAAAGATGCCATTATTATTGCTTTGGGTAATGGAATTTATGCCCTGGAGCTAGACGGTAGAAGTGGGCGTCTTGTTTACCCACTTTACAAGGGCAAGAACCCAACATTTGCAACCATTTCTGGAGAAAAAAATATATACGTCATAGATGACGGAGCACTAATAAAAATATCTCTAAAATAATGGGCACAAAACTTTTAAAAATCGCCCCGATAACTAAAGGTGTTTCTAGGGATGTTTTTTACTTTTCTTCAAAAAAAACTCGAATCGGGTCTCTAGTAACAATTCCCCTCAGGAACAAAAAAGAAGTTGGCATAGTTCTTTCTATTGAAGACGTAAAAAACCTAAAATCTAAACTAAAAACATCCTCCTATTCCTTGAAAAAAATCTCGGAAGTTATTTCCTTTCAGTTTCTCAAAACAGAATTTATAAATGCAGCAAGCAAAACTGCTAATTATTTTTTGGCAGGTACAGGAAGCATCATTAAAGAGCTTTGCCCCCAAGCAATCCTAAATAAGCCACCCTTAGATGACATTAAAGCCCAAACACCAAGTCAAGAAAAAAATCACCTTGTCAAAGTTTTAAGAGCCTCTACAAAAGAAAGGGTTCGATTTTACAGAAACGAAATAAGATCTGAGTTCGCCAAAGGAAATTCCATTTTCCTTTGTGTTTCTTCTCAAAAAGAAATTGAATATTTTGAAGATAAACTCAAAAAAGGAATTGAAGATTACACTTTTTCAATGCACGGCAAAATGAGTAAAAAACTAATGGAAGAACAATGGGAAAAAGCAGTCAAAGAAACACACTCCATCTTAATTATTTCCACTGGTCTTTTTTTGTCCTTGCCAAGGCACGACATAAATACCTTCATTCTAGAAAACGAAAGTTCCCCATTCTATAAAGCAAAAAATAGACCGTTTTTAGATACAAGAGTTGCTGTTAAAAATATTGCCAAAGAGATGGGCGCTGTATTGATTCTGGCAGATGAAATACTAAGAACAGAAACTTTCAGCAAAAACATATCTGGAGAACTACCATCTGCAACACCCGCAACGCCCAGAATAATTTCTCAGTCAGAACAAATGTTAGTAGACATGACCAAACAAAAAACAATCATTAGCAACGAGCTAAAAGAAACTTTAGAGTCGGCATACAAAAATAATGAGCAAGCAATTCTTTTTATAAACCGGCGAGGATATGAGCTTTCTACGGTATGCAATGACTGCCAGAAAATCGTCAAGTGCCCCAATTGTGACACGCCAATCACCCTTCATCTTGGACCACAAAGAAAATTTGTTTGTCATAAATGTTTATTTGAAAGCAAAGCTGCCAAACATTGCCCATACTGCAAGGGCTGGAACTTAAAAACACTAGGAATTGGAATACAAAAAATTGGAGAAGAAATCAAAAATCTTTTTCCGGATTTTAAAATATTTAGACTAGATAGCGATGTTGTTAAAACAAGATTGCAGGGAAAAGAACTTATAAAAAAATACACTGAAACACCGGGGAGTATTTTATTGGCTACCGAAATGCTTTTCTCTTTTCTTGAAAGTAGCGTGGAAAGAATCGGAGTACTTTCCATAGACAATCTATTTAATCTACCAGATTTCAGAATAAACGAAAGAATTTTTAGAACCCTTGTGCGTCTAAAAATGAGAGCCAAGAAAACTTTTATTGTTCAAACCCGCCTACCCGAGCATCCAGTTTTTAAAAATATAATCAAGGGAGATATTTCTGGTTTTTACAAGTCAGAGCTAGAAATGCGAAAAGCGCTTGGCTACCCACCATTTAAAACATTAATCAAAATTTCTAAAGAAGGTAAAAACAAAAAACAAGTTGAAAAAGAAAACAAAGACTTGAAAAAACACCTGTCTTATTTTAACCCAATAAGTTTTGAAGCTTTTACACCTAAAATACGCGGGCTTCACAAATACCACACGCTCATAAAACTTCCGGCTAACACTTGGCCAGAGGAACAAAAAGAACTGCACAAAAAGCTCTCCGACCTTCCCCAAAACTGGAAGGTTGATGTCGACCCCGAAAGTTTATTGTAATTGACCTTTTTTAATTATTTGCTAAACTGATTGCAGGGTTTGGAAACGACAGTTGGTTCACCACTAGAAGAAGTTATCTTCTTTAACAAAGGGGTTAAATGTCCTCTGTGGGGTGGGTTCAATTCCCGCGCATGGTCGGCCTTGAGATAGGAGTGTACTGTACAGGATAGCTGGGAGACTTTGAAGCCTCTACGCTAGTAGATGTGGAGTCGCTCTTGAGATACCAGCCTTTACACACCGAAGATGATATTGCCTGCATCAAATGTAGCAATTCACTGCAAAGGGTTCCAAACTTTTGGGGAGTGTTCGCAAGAACCTCCCCTTTTTTATTTCTCTTTAAATTCAATGAAAATTAACGTATAGTAAAAACATGGAGGAAGATAAAGACAAAATTAAAATATTTCAGAAAGGTGAAGATGTGCTTAGGAAAAAAGCGCAGGAAGTTCCTATTGATGAAATAACTTCAGAAAAATTTCGAAATATAATTAAAAAAATGGAGCAAGCTATTGCAGAAGATGAAGACGCTTTGGCTGTCGCTGCTCCTCAAATTGGAGAAAGTTGGCAAATAACAGTTATTTCCAAATGGGCGCTTGATCCTACCTCTGAAAAACCAAAATCTGAATTTGAAAATATGGTTTTTATAAATCCTCAAATTATAAACAAGTCCAAAGACACCAAAAAATTCCCAGAAGGATGTTTAAGTGTCCCAGGAGATTTTGGCGAAGTCGAGCGCGCTGAAAAAGTCAAAGTTGAAGCATACGATGAAAATGGTAAAAAATTCCAACGCGGAGCTTCCAACATCCTCGCCCAAACCCTCCAACACGAAATAGACCACCTCAACGGAATCTTATTCGTAGATAATTTTTTCCCGAAATCGGATGTCGGGAAACGTTAAACCTTCCCGACATCCGATGTCGGGATTTTCGATGCTGGGATTTTTTGTAAAATAATTTAATATGGTTTACCATAACAGTATGAACAACCCCAAAATAGTATTCTTTGGTGCACCAGAGTTTTCAGTAAAAATATTAGAATCTATGAAAGACGCTGGGTTTAAACCAGCGCTAATAATTACTGCGCCCGACAAGCCAAAGGGGAGAAAAATGATCATGTCCCCTTCTCCTGTTAAGTTATGGGCTGAAGAAAAAAATATCCCCGTAGAACACAATTATGACAATTTAAAATCTACCAATGCAGATTTATTTGTTGTTGCTTCTTTTGGAAAAATTCTACCAAAAGAAGTTTTGGAAGTTCCTAGGCATGGCACTTTAAATGTCCACCCCTCGCTCCTGCCGGAGCTTCGGGGGCCATCTCCAATTCAAACCGCCATTCTAGAAGGAAAAGAAAAAACTGGTGTTACCATAATGCTTATGAATGAAAAAATGGACGAAGGCGCAATTCTCGCACAGCGAGAATTGGAATTTCTAATTTCTAATTTCGAATTTCTAAACCTAGAAAACGAATTGGCAGAGTTGGGCGGAAAATTACTTGTAAAAACCATTCCTAGGTGGATCTCCGGAGAAATAAAACCCCAAGAACAAAATCATTCCCAAGCTACTTATTCTAAGTTACTCAAAAAGCAAGCTGGTGAAATAGACTGGAACGAACCGGTGGATGTGATAGAAAGAAAAATTCGTGCTTTCACTCCTTGGCCAAGTGCATATACTTTTTTAAACGACAAAAGAATAATTATAATCAGCGCCAAAATGGAAAATGACACGCTCAAAATTGAACGTGTCAAACCTGAAGGAAAAAATGAAATTGATTTTCAGGAATTTCTAAGAAGCAATCCCAATTTTCTATCTTTATCTAAAAAGATTGGTAAGGGGACTTAATACAAATCCAAGAAAATTATCCGCAACTCCCACAGTAGGCTCCATTGTTTCCGGAGCTTTTTCTTCTGGAATAAAAAGTGGTGCATCCGATATTGGTGGCTCCATCGGAACCATCATTTCTAGCACATCACCCACTGGTGCAGGCATTAAAGTGCCTGTGTTGTCTGTGGGTGGCATTTCATTCATCGTTTGGTACTCCATTTCTTTTCTTATTTCTTCTTCGGTTCTCATTCTTTCTTCTTCATAATTTTCTGGTCCCTTAAAAGACTCATATTCTTCATTAAATGGCTTGTACTCTGTCTCCATTCCTCCTCGACATTTTTGATCTTCTTCATCATCAACATGGCCATCATCATTAAAGTCGCACTTGTTTTCACCTTGATACGGCATTGGTTGTATCGGTTGTATCGGTTGCATTGATTGCATTGGTTGCATTGGTTGCATTGGGTATCCACCGAAATCATCAATTGTTTGTCCAAAATCATTACCTCTTCCATCTCCACCTCCACCTCCACCAAATCTACCATCTGAAGAATCTATATTAAATTCATTTATATCTCCGTTACAACTCGTTATGGTCACTTTTATTGGATACTCTGCAGAAGCAAAAAATGATGAGTCGGTCTTAAACTCACTAGGGCACCCAGAAATCCCACCACTATAACCGCTTCCATTTTGTGGCACAAAAGCAAAACTTTGAATACCACCCGGGCCATTTATTATCAAATCAACCATTCCAGATGATTTTTTCTGCAAAACAACCCCGAAACTGCCACCTCCTTGCCCCATATCAGATGATGGCCCATAATCTCCCGTTTCATCTGGTCGTCGCAGATCTCTAATACCTCTTAGAGTAGACTCAAACCTTCTAAAATCATCTTTTCTTCTTCGAAGCTCTTCGTCATTTTGAAGACCTTGGTTACCTGAAAAATTCATACATTCTTCTACATGTTCCGTATCCCTGCAATAAGCATCGCACTCTTCTCTACTTCCACAATTGCCAGGACCTTGCATTGCTCCTTGATCTAATTTTCTGTAAATTGCCATTTCTCGCTCCATTATTTCAATTTCTTCTGGAGGAATGAGGCCGTGTTCTTTTCCAAACTGAAAACACTCTTCACCATGTTCGGGTCCATCACAATAAGCATCGCATTCTTCTCTTCCTATACATCCACCCGGTCCACCCATCTTGTCTATTTCCATCATTTTCTTCATATGAGCTATTTTTTCTGGTGGAATTAAGTTGTGCTCTATCGCATAACTCATACAAATATCATCGTTAGCTTGAGTAGAACAAAAAGTATCGCATTCTTGCATTGTGCTACACCCCCCAGGGCCAGTTTCTGTTTTTAACAACTCTAACACTTTGGCTTCGTCAATCTCTATTCCACCCGGACCATCAGGACGTGGATAATCTGGTCCAGCAGGACCACCGCGGTTTTTTCCACTTCTACGGAGCTCTTCCCTTTCAGCAAGAAAATCTGCTTCTTCTTGAGTCATCATACCGCTTTCAACTGCAGATTGCGTGCATATTTTATAGTTATCTGGATTAGAACAAAAAGCATCGCATTCTTCTCTACTAGCACAACCTCCTGGACCAGTTCTATTCATATCTGCTCGCATTTGCTCGGCGTCTTCTGGAGTTACAAAACCTTCAGCAACTGCGAAATTAAGACATTCCTCTCTATGCTCCTTGTTGTCACAATATCTCTCACACTCTTGCTCACTAGTACAACCACCGGGTCCAATAAAATCCTCGTGAATTTGTGGCCCATCGTCTACAAAACCACTATCCTTGGCCCACCCCAAACAAGCATCTTGATTGGACGGGTCATCACAATATGTTTTACACTCATCCATAGAATTACAATTTCCTAATTCAGATACCGGAAACTGAATGTCAAAAGGATTAATTTGTGCAAAAACAAAACTACCAACAACAAGAACGCAAGCAATAAAACTAGACTGTATTATAATTTTCATATTGTTTTATTGAGAAAAAGGATTCTCATAATCTTGCTTAAAGGGATTGACTGTTTGATCTTCTTCACTAAACGGATTAGCTGCTTCTTTTAACTCCTCTATGGCTTGTTGAGCTAGCAACTCCTGTTCTACTAAAAGAGCTTCTCGCCCCTGCTCTTTACCAGAAGCCATTCCATAATAATAACCACCAATTAGACCACCGATCAAAAAGATAATTGATAACAAAATAAGATATGTTTTTGTATTTTCCATAAATTTATTAAAATAAACCGTTAATATTTATATTATATAACAACTTTCTATTTTTACTTAGGATGTTGTCCACAAGTTTTGTTTCTTTAATATCCTCTCCGTCTGTCAAATGAAAAACAGGCTTAACAGGGTTAAGACACCAAAGCCGATAGCAAAATAGCCAAAGTTTATTTTGCGGGAAATTTTAAGAAGAGTTTTAATAGTTAAAAGCCCTACAATAAACGCTGTAAACAAAGCCACAAAAGAAACGGAACTAAGCTCAATTCCATCATCTAAAAAATTCAAAATTATATTTCCACCCAAAACTACAGGCAAGCTCATTAAAAAACTTAGTTTTAGGGCATCAGTATCTTTAATTTTTCTAAAAAGAAGACCTGCAACAGTCAAACCCGATCGAGATAACCCTGGCAAAACCGAAAAACCTTGAAGAATGCCCCCAACAAGGGCATCATTTTTTGTTAAATCTTTCTTTGTTCTTAGGTTGTCCTCAGTTTTTTTAAGCTGCAATAATCCAGTTATGATAAGAAAAAAACCTATCAACGCCACCGCAACTCCAGCAGTCAAACCACTAAAACTACGATAAATCAGCATCGCCACAGGAATACCAACTACTCCGGTCACAATTGTTGAAATCAATAAAAAGTTAAAAACTTTTTTATCCCCGCCCTTCAAAATAAAAACCACCTCCTTCCAAAAATAAACAAGTGCGGATAAAAAAGTTCCAACGTGTAAGAAAAGAGCCATAGAAACAGAAGTTCCTAAATCGTGACCAAAGAAGGTTAAGCCAACCAAAGTCAAAACACCCGAAGAACTTATTGGAAGCCATTCGGTAATTCCTTGAACGATACCTAAAACCAAGCCCTCAATCATCTTTTAAATTATTTTAGTCTTTCTTCGACTCTCTTTTTATAATTATCCAGTGATATAAGTACAACGGTAAACCGATGATAATCATTGATAGATTTACAGACGCATCTCTATGCCTTCGGCTTGTAATTGGATCTCCTTCGTCGGATCGCTCTTTCCATTCCGCATAGTCATCAATCATATTTCTGATAGCAAGTTTTTCCTCGTCGGTAAAAGCAATCTCCAAATCATCCCCTGCCCCACTATATTTTTCGATAGCATAAGGAACAACTGGACGCTCATTATAAATCTTTTCCTGATCTTCAGCTTTAGTGAAAACAAAAGCCTTTAATCCCATATCTATGAAGCGTATTCCAGAGATGGTTAAAAGAACCAAGCCAAGGAGTGCAAATGCATAAAGATATATTGTTCTAATAAGTGAATTTTTTTTCATATTTACAATAAAAAATGAATTAACCTTTCGACCTTCTTATATATATTTTATCTCTAAAAAGTTTTTATCTCAACTCTTTCCAAAACATCCTTAACCAAATCCTTAATATCTAAGTCTATTTCTGCTTTTTCTATTTCTTCTAGGGTTGTTCTGGTTGAAGGATGCTTTGGAGTAAATAACTGGCAACAGTCTTGATCGTGCAAAATAGATGTTTGGTAAGTACCGATTGTTTGAGACACTTCTATGATCTCGTTTTTATCCATGCCAATAAGGGGCCTCAAAATTGGCAGGTCAGAAACATTTTCAATCACTGAAATATTTTCTATGGTCTGCGAAGCAACCTGCCCCAAACTTTCACCAGTAACTAGCGCCTGCGCTTTTTCTTTTTTGGCAATCTCATTGGCAATTCGAATCATCAACCTTCTATAAACCACGACCCGATAAGCTTCGGGGACAGTTAAAACAATTTTCTTTTGAGCATCGCCTAGGGGCAAAAAATGTAGTTTAGATTTATATTGATACTTATCTAAAAGCCCCGCAAGCTCAATTGCCTTGTCTTGAGAAGAACGATCTAGATATGGAAAACTATGAAAGTGAATAAAGATATTCCTGCACCCCCTTTTCATCATCATAAAAGATGACACCGGAGAATCTATTCCTCCAGACAGAAGACTAACCACCGCCCCCCCAGAGCCAACAGGAAGTCCCCCAATACCTTTTACTTTCTCTGAACCAATCAGAACCCTATCATGAAGTAATTCCACAAAAATAGTAATTTCTGGATTATCTAAATCTACTTTGGCGTTCGTTTTTTCAACAACAAAGGAGCCCAACTCTCGGTTAATATCTTCAGAAGTTAGCTCAAACTTTTTATCTGCCCTGCTGGCATGAATAGCAAAACTTTTTTTAGAAATTATACCAAAAAACTTGGCTTCTTTTTCTAGAACCTTTTTTACGTCTTCGAGGTCTCTACCGGCAACAAATACTGGTCTAAAATTGGCAATTCCAGGTATTTTTTCTAGTCTTCCACCAACTATGGAGGTCGAACCTCCATAGTTGAGCAACAAACGACCGTAGAGATTTTCCACGCCAACACCTTCCACATCTTTTAACGCAGACTTAATATTGGCTATTAGTTTTTTCACAAAAAACTGCCGATTGCCCTTTTTCAAGGCAATTTCATGATAGTGTACAACTATTTTGTTCAACATATTATTAAACCAAAAAATAAACAGAGAATATTTTTACGACTTAGGCTTGCAACGCAAACGTTTAGTAAAAATATTACTCTGTTTGTTTTTGAATGTCTATATCCCTACCTAATCTCGTAAACTAAAGAAATATTTACTATTACTTCTTGAGACCCAGGTTCAATACTTGAAACCGCTCCGCCAATTCCCTTCCCCGTGGCCTCAAAACTAACTGCTTGAGAATAATATGGCTGAGAATAACCTTCGTTTATTGAAACGAGTCGCCCTACTTTAAAACCAGCTGACTTAGCAATTGCTTTTGCCTTTGTCTCCGCTTCTTTTACTGCCAAATCTCTAGCTTCATTTTCAAGTTCTTCTGGCTCATCTATTTCAAAAGAAAGACCAGAAACATTATTAGCTCCTTCCGAAACAACGCCAGCCAAAATTTCTCCAGTCTTGGAAAAGTCTCTTACCTTAACAGAAATAGATTGAGTAACAATATAACCAATAATTTTTGGAGCAGACCTTCCGCAAGGAACCCCGTAGACACAATCCTCATACTCATATCTTGGGGAAAGATTATAATTTTGAGTTTTTATGTCTTTCTCCTCTACCCCATTTACCTTCAAATATTCTATTGTCTTGTTAATTTTAGTGCTGTTGTCTTCTTGGATAGAGACAACATCCATCCCTCCCTCGCTAACAACACCAAAAGAAAATTTTGCCACATCGGGAACAGCAACCACTTCACCCTCTCCACTAACCGAAAAAGTTCTCATTGAAGAAACAGGAGTTGTTTTATAATAAACCTTTACATAAGCGACACTAGAAAGCGCAATAAGAAGTACTGAAATAATAATCGCAATAGCTAAATAATTTTTTATTCTTTTATCCATATTATTTTTCTTTAATTAATAACAATTTTTAATTTTTTATATGTGTTTTGAAAAAATCCCAAATAATCTCTGTGGCAATAACATCTTTTGGCAAATCCTCTATAAAAAATATTCCCCTTCCGGCGCCCGGCCAAACATGTCCATAATCTGAAAATGTATAAAAAGCAACTTCTGTATTATCTATTCCACCTGTATACACCTCTTTTGTAACATTATCAATTGTATGTTTTTCGGGAATATTAAAACATTCATTGTGTTTTACCCAAAAAGAAATTGACTCTGGAACAGAATTAAAATCTATATCGAAAAGCTTAACAACCCACCTATCACTAAAGCCACCCTCAAAAGGAACCACAGTGTCTTCCTTGCCATGAAAAGATATTACGGACAACGAGTCGCTTGGATTACAAACACCGATCATCATTGAACCAGCAACAGGAGCAATAGCTGAAACCTTGTCTGCCAACTCGCACCCAAGACGATGAGTCATCATTGCTCCATTAGAAAGACCTGAAATATAAATTTTTCTTGAATCAACATTGTAGTCTTCTTGAATTTTATCTATCAGGGTTCTTATAAAGTCCACATCATCTACTTCAAAAGGTTCAAAAAAATTACAACACTTACCAGCATTCCAACTTAACATATAATTATCAAACAATCCCGTGCCGTTTGGGTAAACAACGATGAAATTCTCTTGGTCAGACAAATCATTCACTTTGGTTATTTCCGTCATAATTTCGGCATTTCCACCTGCTCCATGCAAAACAAAAACTAAAGGTAATTTTTCATTTCCGTTATAATTTTTTGGAAAATGAACTATAAAGCTCCTTGTTAAACCTCCGTGCGCAATATATTCCTTCTTATTCCCCTCCCCGTGGTGATTTTAACCGTTTACGGTAGTAGAGAAAAAATCGCCGACACTATTGAGTTGGGGGCAGATGCTTACTTCATAAAAGACCAGCATAAGATGGAAAATATTGTTGCCTCTGTTAGAACAATGCTCGATAAGAAGTGACCACATATGG
>JBHPEK010000010.1:0-26191 GCA_042577045.1 Patescibacteria group bacterium | reverse complement strand
GTCTTTTGTTTTGTTGATTGTTTTGTCTTTTTACTTTTCTGTTCAAAAGAATGGACTAGAAAACTTTTTAAGAATTATTACCCCTGCTGAATACGAAGACTATGCATTGGGACTTTGGAAAAGGTCTAAGAATAAAATTGGGAAATGGATTCAAGGGCAGATTTTACTGGGTATCTTGGTGGGCATGTTGGTATATTTAGGATTAACTATTTTGCAGGTAGAATACGCCTTATCGTTTGCCTTACTGGCGGCGGTTTTCGAGTTGATACCTATTTTCGGTCCGATTCTGGCTTCTATTCCACCAATTATGTTGGCCTTTTTACAAAGCCCCTCACTTGGATTGGCAGTGCTGATACTTTTTATAATCATTCAACAGTTTGAGAATCACTTGATTTATCCTTTGGTTGTCCGAAAGATTGTGGGCATTCCTCCAATTTTAGTTATTTTATCTATAATTATTGGTGGTAGTTTGGGAGGATTTTTTGGAATTTTGCTAGCTATTCCAGTGGCAACGGTTGTTGTGGAGCTTTTAAATGATGTTGCCGAAAAGAAACATGGAAAAGCAAGAGCATAAGTTTTATGTAACTACGCCAATTTACTATGTTAATGATGTACCGCATATTGGACATGCGTATACTACTGTTTTGGCAGATGTTTTAGTACGTTATCACCGACTAGTGGGAGATGCATCATATTTTTTAACAGGAACAGATGAACATGGGGCTAAGGTGTGTAGGGGTGCAGAAGAGAAAGGGCAAGACGTGGAAAAGTTTGTCGACGAGAACGCACAAAAGTTTGAGGAATTAACTAAGATTCTTCAGGTTTCCAACGACGATTTTATACGAACAACTGATCAGAAAAAACATTGGCCAGGGGTGGAGAAGTTTTGGAAAATTTTAAATGAAAAAGGAGATGTTTATAAGGGAAATTACAAGGGATTATACTGTGTTGGTTGCGAAGCTTTTGTTACTGAAAAAGATTTGGTTAACGGAAAATGTGTAGACCATGATAAAGAGCCAGAAATGATAGAAGAAGAAAATTATTTTTTTAAACTCTCTAAATATGGCGACGAACTTAAAAAAGTTATTGAAACAGGTCAGTTTAAGATACATCCGGAGTCTAAGAAAAACGAGGTGTTGGCTTTTATAAATGAAGGACTTAAAGATGTTAGTATTTCTCGACCAGCAAAAGATATAAAATGGGGGATACCAATTCCTTGGGATGATACGCAAACTATTTATGTGTGGGCGGAAGCCTTGATAAACTATATTTCGGCGTTAGGATATGGTGAACCTGCCTTGCCGGCAGGCGGGGATGAAAAATTATTTAAAAAGTTTTGGCCTGCTGATGTTCATGTAATGGCTAAAGAGATAACTCGATTCCATATTACTATGTGGCCGGCCATGCTTTTATCTGCTGGTATTGAATTACCAAAGTCGTTTTTAGTGCATGGCTTTATACTTTCTGGTGGTAAAAAAATGTCTAAGTCTGTTGGTAATGTGGTGGATCCGTTTGATGTGGTAAGTAGGTATGGTGCTGATGCTTTGCGCTATTATTTTGTACGAGAAATTTCTCAGTTTGAAGATGGAGATTTTACTGAAGAAAAATTTAAAGAGGCCTATAATGCTAATTTGGCCAACGGGCTTGGGAATTATGTTAGTCGGGTTTTTAAAATGGCGTTCTCATATTTTGATGGTAAGGTTAAGAAACCAAGCGATACTCTGCTAAGCCAAGTTCCATTAAAGGAAGGAGACAGGGAATTGTTTAGTGTTCCTCATGTTTTTGAACACTCTACTTGGAAAGAATACAAAGAGTATTTGGAGAACTTGGAGATCAACAAAGCAGCTGATCTGTCTTGGGCAGCTATTTCTCAGCTAGATAATTACGTTCAAGATTACGAACCATTTAAAATGATTCAAAGTGATGAGGAAAAAACTCAGGCTGTTTTGTGGAGCTTGCTTGTTGGTTTAGCTAACATTGCTTGGATGATTTATCCTTTTATCCCAGAAACAGCAGAGAAGATTATGGAAGGGCTCGGTATTAAAAATAAGATTGAGGAACTGGGGGATTTTTCATTAAAAGAAATTGAAGCTCTTTTTCCAAGGAAAGAGTAAAAAATAAACAAAGTAATATTTTTACTAAACGTTTGCGTTACAAGCCTAAATATTACTTTGTTTATTTTTGTTAGGTTAATTAAAAAATTATCATGCCAAAATTAATAGACATACATTGTCATTTAGATTTCAATGACTTTGATAAAGATAGAGAAGAGGTTATAAAAAGAACCTTGGATGATGGCCTGTGGCTTATAAACATTGGAACCTGTTTAGAAACATCTAGAGAATCTATTAAACTTGCTGAAAAATATGATCTTGCCCCGCTCGGCGGGGGGATTTTTGCCTCTGTTGGTCTTCATCCGACAGATAAAGATGATGAGAATTTTGTTTTAGAGAACTATTATCAACTGGCTCAACACCCAAAAGTGGTTGCTATTGGGGAGTGTGGAATTGACATGTTTAGAAGAGAAGTAAGCGATTTAGAAAGGCAAAAGGATATTTTTAGAAAACAAGTTGAATTAGCAATAGAATTGGATAAACCTTTGATGATTCATTGTAGAGATGGCCATGATGATGTTTTAGAGGTTTTAGAAGATTATTTAGAAGACCCAGCCTTGAGGGGCGACGTTCATTTCTTTTCTGGAGACTGGAAGACAGTGGAAAGATATTTGGATTTGGACTTTTCTTTTTCTTTTACTGGAGTAATAACGTTTACGAATCAATATGACGAGGTAATAAAAAATTTGCCTTTGGAAAAAATAATGGTGGAGACCGATGCTCCTTTTGTGGCCCCAGTGCCATATCGGGGGGAAAGATGCGAACCACTTTATGTGAAAGAAGTTGCTAAAAGAATTGCGAAAATAAAGGGCTTAACCTTTGATGAAGTGGCAAAAAAAACAACCCAAAATGCTATAGACTTTTTTGGGTTGTAGTTTGTTTTACGTGAATCTTTTTTCAAGAGCGGAGAGAGTTTTTTCTAGAACCATTTCGGCCATTTCGGCCCTTTCCATATTAGTTGTATCTATTAGAAATATTTTTTCTTCTTTATTAAACAATTCCTTTTTTAATTCAGAAATGGACAACTGTGTTTCGAAGGTCTTTGTGAATATTTCTACTAGATTTTTTATGCTTTCTGGATTTGTCGTTCCTCCAAATTTTTTGGTTAAACTAACGCTTTGGTCTCTTCTGATTGCCTCTTCGGGTGTGGTAATCACAAAGAAAGATGCATCTAACATGTCAAACCATGTTGGGAAGCAAAAGAAATTTTCTAACAGCACGGCTTCATTAATATCTATGTCTTTCTTTTTTACCCAATATCCTAGCCAGGATATTGCATCATGCAAACATCTATCAAAAATGACCAAATCATATTTTTCATTTACAGAAGCATCTATTAAGGTCACTAGGGCATAAAGACCAGTCCTTATATTATAGAGGTGGCTAGTTCGCGGTATGTGTCTGATTGCTTCAGCGCCTTCTTGGGGTGTGAAAACATTATAGTTTTGCCTCCTGAAAAAAGGATCTAAAATATCAATTATGGTTGATTTTCCAGAGTCTGGTGATCCTGTAATTTCTATGAAAAAAGGTCTTTTAGTTTTACGACCCTTTTGGGTTCTATCAAGCTCTTTTAAAAGACTTTGAGCTCTTTCTTCGTTTGTTGGCATTTTTTCTCTCCCTGTTGTAAATGTTCTTTCCGTTCAGTATATATAAAAGAAAGAAAATTTCCAATTGTGATATAATAAGAATTATGAATAATGAAAAAGTCAAAAAAAGAATAGGATTTGATTTGGATAATACGCTTTTAGATAATAAGAAGTTACGAGTGGAGTTTTTTAACAAAAGCAACTTTTATGATATTCCGGAAGATATGCCTATTGAAAATGTAAAAAAAATATTGAAAAGAAACGATTATTTAAGTATGCAGAATTATATCTATGGTGAGATGACATTAAAAGCTGAGCCAACTTCTGGTACAAGAGAAGTTTTGGATGAATTAGAAAAAAATTTTGACCTTTACGTCATTTCACGCAGAAAGACCAAAGATTATGCTAAGCAGTGGCTAGAACTGCATTTTAATTTTTTGCCAGAGAATATATTTTTTGTTGAGGACGACCACTTGAAAGCAGGTGTGGCCGTTGAGTTGGGATTGAGTTCTTTTGTGGATGATAAGATAAAAGTTCTAGAAAATTTTCCCCTCCATTTTTAATATTCTTTTCTCTATTTCTATTATGGGGGGCAGAGTTTTGGAAATATAAAGATTATAAATTCATTTGATGAATTTTTAAAATTACATACAATATAAACAATGCTGACGTAGCTCAGTGGTAGACCTGCCATCGCCTAAGCCCATGTAGCTCAGCTGGTAGAGCACTTCCATGGTAAGGAAGGGGTCAGCGGTTCGAGTCCGCTCGTGGGCTCAGGCGACGGCAGGTAAGTCGCCAGTTCCCCGCCCGCCACACAAGCCAGCTTGCTGGCGTTGCGGGCAGGAAGTCTGGCCGTTAGCTCAAGCTGTTTTCGTCATTGGGGTATCTGTGGGAAGTCGGACTTCCCACAGATGAGGGTGGTGACTTACGGGGTGGAGCTTATCTGTCTCGGGTGAGTTGGAATTCATTTCCTTGCAAATTCTTCTTAAAATTGGTAGAAATAGAGAAAAGAATATTAAAAATGGAGGGGAAAATTATGTCAGCAACTTGTTGTTCGGGTGGTTGTCCTGTGTGTGATTCTTATAATTCGCGTATGGCAAGATACCACGTTATGACAATTCTTAGCGTGGCCAAGCAAGAGGAAGAGAGAGAAGCAACAAAAAATAAAAATAAGTCTGATGCAGATGATGAAAATTAACCCCAAACCCCCAGTGGATTTCCACTCGGGGTTTTTTGTTTCATTGGGGTATCTGTGGGAAGTCGGACTTCCCACAGATGAAGGTGGCACTATGAAAACCCTACCTGGTTTTCATAGTGTGGGGTGAAAAAACGGCCTAAATAGGAGGCTTAAAAATTGGTTGAAAAAGAGCTTAAAAAGTGAGATGATTTAATGGTAATGGATAAAAAATGCTAAAATAAACACATGACATACATATATTTAATTATTGCTGTGGTGGCGGGGTATTATTTTGGCAAGAAGTTTGCCATTAAGCAGAATCCATCGAAGCCCGGCTTCGGTGAAATGTCGAAGGATGAGCTCACTAAACTTCGCTCGGAGGCGAAGAAGGCATTGGGGGAGCGTACGGAGGAAAGGAAAGAAAAGATACTAGAATTGATGCGTAATGAAAGCAAGCACAGGGAAGAGCTGAAGGCCTGCGGTATGGATCCATCCTCAACCCAAATAACTAGCGAAAACATAGAAAAGCTTTTTGATGTACATGGCGATACAGCTCGAAAGTATTTAAACGCCTTAGAGGCAGAAGGAAAAATTGAGCAAGTGGGGGAAAGAGGCGCCGGAGTGTACTATATCTTAAAATTGCATACAATATAAGCAGTGCCACCTTAGCTCAGTTGGTAGAGCATTGCATTCGTAACGCAAAGGTCCGCAGTTCGATCCTGCGAGGTGGCTTAAGACTGGATATTCTCCCTATTTCGGGATAGAATGAGTATGATTGAAGAGGATAAGAAAAAATTAGGTGAGCTTGAATCTGAGTTAAACAACCCAGATTTTTGGCAGAATAAGGAAAAAGCACAAGATACACTTAAGGAAATTCGGGAAATTAAGATCAAAATGGCATCTGTGAACAAGTACGACAAGGGAGATGCTATAGTTAGTATTTACGCTGGTGCTGGTGGAGAAGACGCAGAAGATTGGGCACGGATACTCTATGATATGTATGAAAAGTTTGCTGTTAAGCGTAAATGGGGTTTGAAAGTTTTACACGAGCACAGGAACGACACAGGGGGCATGAGGAATATTACTTTCGAATTGTCGGGTAAGGGTGTCTATGGAGATTTGAAGGGAGAGCTGGGAGTGCATCGTTTGGTGCGGATTTCTCCTTTTTCAGCCAAGAAGTTAAGGCATACATCTTTTGCTTTGGTGGAAGTATTACCCAGAATCGTGGAGGAAATTGAAATTGAAATAAAGCCAGAAGATTTGCAGATAGACTTTGCGCGTTCCTCGGGGCCGGGAGGGCAAAATGTTAACAAAAGAGAAACGGCAGTGCGCATTAAGCACTTGCCTACCAACACTTCGGTACATGTGGAGTCTGAGCGCTCTCAATTGCGAAATCGAGAAGTTGCCATGGAGCTTTTGAAAGCAAGAATTTTTAATCTATACAAGGAACACGAGGACAGAGAGCAAAAAGATTTGAAAGTTATCCAAAAAACAGAACCCGAGTGGGGGAATCAGATTCGGTCTTATGTTTTGCATCCTTATAAAATGGTTAAAGATCACCGGACAGAAGTGGAAACAAGTGACGTAGGAAGTATTTTGGATGGTGACTTGGAAGAGTTTATTAAAGCGGAGAAAAATTTATAAATGATTTATTTCGATAAGGTTTCAAAAATTTATCCAGATAATTCTATAGCATTAGACAATGTTAGTTTTAATATTGAAAAAGGAGAGTTTGTGTCTATTGTTGGTCAGTCTGGAGCAGGGAAAACAACATTACTAAAATTATTTCTAGGTGAAGAGAGTCCTAGTGAGGGTAGTGTTTTTTTAGATTCTTTGGACGTTAATTCTTTACCAGCGAAAGAAATACACAAGTTGAGAAAAAGAATTGGTGTAGTTTTCCAAGATTTTCGGCTTTTGCCCACCAAAACAACATACGAGAATGTTGCCTTTGCTATGCAGGCAGCGGGCAAAACGGAAGAAGAAATTAAAGAGAATGTTCCTCAAGTTTTGGAAGTGGTGGGGCTTTTTCCAAAAAGTTTCCATTTTCCCAAAGAGCTTTCTGGTGGAGAGAGACAGAGAGTGGCTGTGGCCAGAGCGATTGTTAATAGGCCAGATGTAATTATAGCCGACGAGCCAACCGGCAACTTAGACCCACTTAACGCCAAAGAAGTTATAGACTTATTTAAAAAGATTAATGACCTAGGCACTACTGTAATTTTAACAACCCACAACAAGGATATAATTAATTCTTTAGACAAAAGAGTTATTACACTAGAAGATGGACGAATTTCACGTGATGACAGAGAAGGAAGATATGTTTTGTAAAGCACGAAACACGAAGCACGAAATAACAAACAAAAAACAATGATCAAAATTCAAAATACAAAACAGTTTAAAACATTAGAATTTAATATTTATAATTTGTTTCGAATTTCGATATTCGGATTTCGAATTTAAACCACTATGTTTTGGATAAATTTTAAAAGAGTTACTAAAAGTGGATTTGTAAATTTCTTTAGAAATAGCTGGGTTTCTGTGGCGACCATTTTAATTATGGTTATTACTTTGGCTATCGTTGGCTCTTTAATTTTTGGTAAAGCAGTGCTAGTAGCTGTTTTGGATCAGATAGAAAACAAGGTAGATGTTACGGTCTATTTTAAGACAGATGCCGAAGAAAGTGACGTAGTTTCTTTGCAAGACTACCTCACCAAATTAGATGAAGTAGAAAAAATTGAATATGTTTCCAGAGAAGAAGCTCTTTTGGCATTTAAATATCGGCATGCTGAAAACAGCCTGATTATTCAGTCGTTAGATGAGCTGGAAGACAATCCTTTGGGGGCAAGTTTGAATATTAAGGCCAAAAACCCTTCTCAATATGAAAGTATTGCGCGGTTTTTAGAGGCTGGTGTTTTTTCGTCAGTAGATAAAATAAATTATCGTCAAAATAAATTGGTTATTGATCGTTTGGCAAATATTCTAGAAGCTTCGCGAAAACTTGGTACGTGGTTGACCATCATTTTTGTTTTTATTGCTTTTCTAGTTACCTTCAATACCATTCGATTTGCGGTGCGTTCCAACAAAGAAGAGATTAAAATTATGCGATTGGTGGGAGCGTCTAACAAATATATCCGAGCGCCATTTATTGTGGAGGGTCTTTTGTATGGTCTTATCTCTGCCTTGGTGACTATGTTCATGTTCTATCCACTGACGCTTTGGCTGGGGCCACTTTCGGAAAGATTTTTTGGAGGAATAAACATTTTTCATTACTACTTGGCAAACTTTTTTCAGATGTTTATTATTCTTTTGGTGATTGGTATTGGGCTGGGAATTATTTCTAGTTGGGTCGCCACCAGAAGATATCTTAAAGATTAGTTATTATTAATATCCGCCCAAAGCGGACAAGTAAAAAAATATGAGTTTCTTTTATAATGAGAAAAAAGATGAATATAATCCAACAAAAATTATTATTACGATAATAGTGTTTGTGATTGTTTTGGTTGCTTTATTAATGTCTATCATTCCAACATATAAAGTGTGGCAGAAAGAGTTGGCTGGGAAAGCGCAACTGCGAGAAGCAGAATGGAGTAGACAGATTCTAGTTGAAGAAGCAAAGGCTAAGAAAGAATCGGCTGTTTTAGAGGCAGAAGCAGAAGTTGAGAGGGCGAAAGGTGTAGCTGAGGCGAACAGAATTATTGCTGATGGATTGAAAGGCAATGAAGAATATTTGAGGTATCGATGGATTGAAGGTTTGAAGACAAACCAAATGCAAGTGATTTATGTACCAACCGAAGCCGGACTTCCAATTTTGGAAGCAGGTAAGCGTTGATACGTAAATGGTGGAGTGGCTGAGCCTTGAAGGCACTAGGGGTGCAACCTTAGATGCGCAGACACAAAGTCTGCGTGCGTAGATATCAAATTCTACCTCCGCCTCCATTTAATAAAAAAACCACCCAAAGGGTGGTTTTTGTTGTCAAATAAGCTTTTAAATAGCATAATAAAAATGTAGTGCGGGATGGTGCAATGGTAGTCACGCCTGGTTCTGGACCAGGAAATCGGGGTTCGAGTCCCTGTCCCGCAGCAAAATTTTGAGCCTTATTTTCTAGTACTATTTTAGGGCGGGGGGAAACGGGACTCGAAGTAAAATTAGTAATTTGGTAGTATATTTTTATGAGTTATGCATCAAGGGCAGGAGAAAAATTAGAACATGCACTAAAAAATTTTAACATAAATGTTTCTGGCCTAATTTGTGCTGATTTTGGTTCAAGTCATGGTGGATTTGTAGATTGCTTATTACAATCTGGAGCGAAAAAAATTTATGCGATTGAAACTGGATATGGTATTCTTGATTGGAATTTACGAAACAATAAGAGAGTATCTGTTATGGAAAGAAAAAATGCAATGCATGTTGAGCTTCCAGAAAAAGTAGATTTTATATCTATTGATACTAGATGGACTAAATTAGATAAAGTTATACCAAATGCAGTAAAAAACTTCAAAGAAGAAGGCCATATTGTAGCTTTAGTTAAACCACATTATGAGGCTGAACCAAAAATGTTGTGAAAAGGTAAATTGTTGGATGAATTTATTCCAGAAATATTAAAAACTGCAAAAGAAAGGTTAGAGAAGTTAGAAATAAAAGTTGTTGAAGAAACAGAATCTCCGCTAGTTGGCACAAAAGGAAAAAATAGAGAATTTTTATTTTATATAAAACCTAACTTCGAATAGTCTCACGACTGGGTTAAAATATTTTTGATTGACATAATATACCAACACTATATACTAATGGTATATAAGTAATAAAGTTAAAATTTTATGAAAACACAAGTTAACCTAAAAATAGATCCAAGTGTCAAAAAATTAGCTCAAAAAAAAGCCAAAGATATTGGTCTTTCTTTAAGTTCTGTAGTAAATGCTTCTCTTAAGCAGTTCGCTAATACTGGTGAGTTATTTTTATCTTCAGATTATAAAACAACCCCACACTTAGAAAAAGTAATTAAAGAAGCAAGGGAAGAATATAAAAAAGGAAAAAGTTTTGGTCCTTTTCATACTGTTGATAAATTAATGAAAAGCTTGGATAGTTAAGGTTTTTATGAATATAAGATATTCAAGTAATTTCAAAAAACAATATAAAAAATTGTCCAAAAACGTGAAAAAGAAGTTTGGTGAAAGAATAAAGATATTGTTAAAAAATCCAAGAAGTTCTTCACTTAGGATTCATAAATTATCGGGAAAATTGCAAAACTCTTGGAGTATGAATATAACGGGTGACATTAGGGCTGTTTTTGATCACGACAAAAATAACATATTTTTTATTACAATTGGGACGCATAGTGAGTTGTATAAATAAATATACTAAAACATAGCATAATAAAAATGTAGTGCCGGATGGTGCAATGGTAGTCACGCCTGGTTCTGGACCAGGAAATCGGGGTTTGAGTCCCTGTCCGGTAGCAGTTATGTGAGAGTGATCGAGAGGGGTTAACAGGGCCATATTTTGTGAAAAGCGTCGCAAAACGAGGGATATCATGCTAAAATTAAATCATGCAAGTGATTAAGCAAGAAAAATTCAATAAAACAATTAAAGAAAATTTTGATTATGATTTTGATGTTGAAAAACGAGGTCCTTACGTTATTTCTATAACAGCCACTTGTCGTTCCGGTAAACAAATAAAAGAAAGAGGCGGAGAAGATTTAGGAGTGGAGATTGATGGACAGAGTTTTAGAGAAATTCCACCAGACAAAAATATTCAATTGTATAATATTCCAGCTTCATGGAATGGAACAAAATTAAAAGGGTTGAATAAAACCGTTGTTTTTATATTGTGTCTGAGAAAGGGAAACCACAAAATTATTTTCACACCCTATAAAGGGGCGAAAATAGAAAATCTAGAAATTAAAAAATTGGGTCAAAATATCAAAGACTTGGTGTTTGATATTAATGAGCAGGCGGAAGATGGAGATAGAAGATCTTGGTATACTTTTGTTTTGGCTAATCTGCCGTTAAAATTTTTAACTACCAAAGCAACAACCAAATGGAGATTTTTAGATAGCGATGATATCAAATTGATAATTGATGGTAAAATTCAAAAACCAGAGGGATTTTTCTCAAAATGGAGAAACTGGCTTTGGTCCGGCTCAATATTCACAAAACTTTTCCAGAAGGAAACTCAAGTTAAAACTATTGAAACTAATTTAGCAAAAGGTTTGCACTATATTGAATTTTGGGCAGACAAAACGCCAACTTTACACAATGTGGGGTTGGATTTTGGGGAGGAAATAGATTTTCGAACAAGAGCTAAAGTTGTTTGGAGCCCCACGAACTTGAGAGAAGAGCCAACTTCAAAATCTAAAATATTAGTTGAAAAAATTGATAAAGGAGAGAAGGTTATTGTTTTAGAAAAAGCCGTAAAAGGCGAGCGATACAGAAATGAAGCGAATGATAAATTATTATCTACCAATAGATGGCACAAAGTTGAATATAAAGGCAAAACAGGTTTTATTTATTCACTGGCGTTAGAAATAGAAAGAGAAGACAAAGAGACTATTCAAAGAATAATTATTGAAAAATCTAAAGATTTTGAGATTGATCCTGAAATTTTGTTGTCTTTGGCTCAATGTGAAGCAAGTTTTTTTCCTTACACGGTTTCTTTTGATGAAAAAAGACCAGAAATTGCTTTTGGCGTAATGCAGATTTCTGGAGATTTACTCAACGATTTAGAAGATTATTTTGATCTGGAGCAGAATATTCAAAGAGGTGTAAATTATTTTAACGATCAGTATAATAAAAAATATAAAGACGACAAAGACAGATTAAGAAAATCTGTTGCTGCTTATAATGCTGGACCTGGTCACGTTGAAGTTGACGAGCCTTTGGAATTAGAATTACATGATCCTGAAACTCAACGAATTGTTAATTGTGTTCAAGGCCATTTAAAAAAGAGAACTTTTAAGAAGGTTTTGAAATCTTTGGCAAAAACTGGTCTTGGTTTGTTTTTAATTTTCCAATTATTTTTGTTCTGTGAAGCTTTGTTTGAACCAAAAAATGAGGTAATTTTTTATTCGGGCATTAGTTCTGCAACAAATTTTATAGAAAAGGAAAATTTAGATGAAAAACCGATGGATCCTGCTTGTATGTTTGCGGATGGAGAATACATGGGTGAAGAATTTTGCAAAAGGTACAAAGAGTGGGCGGGTTGGGACTAATTTATTTTTCTGTATATCCTTTGACTTCTTGTTTGTCGCGATTAGTAAACTTTTGTATATTCAGACCACGCATTAATCTTTCCACATCAGATTAAAAAATTAGCATTAAGCGCAGTTATGTAATTCATCTAGGGCTACCGAGGCGGTTCGAGTCCCTGTCCCGCAGTATGAGAAAAAAACAAGACAGACTAAATATAGTGGATGAAAAAGGAAATGTAATTGGAGAAGAGTTTCGAGAAAAAATCCACCAAAATGGACTACTTCATCGTGAAGCTTATGTCTGGTTTTATACACCAACTGGAGAAGTAATTCTTCAGCATAGAGGGAAAGACAAAGATACTTACCCAGATTTGTTAGACGCTACCGTGGGTGGTCATAATGAAATAGGTGAGTATGCTTTAGCCACGGCAATAAGGGAAGCGAGAGAAGAAACGGGGCTTAAACTGGGTGAAGATGATTTACAGTTTATGGGGGATATTTTCCAGAGATCGGAGGATTCGGTTACTGGGACGATTAATAATGCCCTAAAGGCGGAATTTATTTATTTATTTAATGGCGATGTTGCTGAATTAAATGTTGAGAAAGAGATGGCTTTAGGATTTGAGCTTTGGACTGTTGATTCTATTCTTGAAGCAGATGAAGAAACTAAAAAGAAATTTATACCAACTATTTTTGAGCCAGAAATATTAAATATTCTAAGAGAAATTTAAAAACCTACCTTAGTTATTTGATGGGGGAATATTGACAGAACTGTGGTGGCGTGCTACTTTTGGTTTAAATTAAAGTTTGTTGAAAACAGAAAAAGGAGGATTTTCTAATGGCAGAAGAAATAAAGTGTTCGTTTTGTGGAAAATCTAATGACGAGGCTAGAAGACTTGTTGCTGGACCCCAAGTCTATATTTGCAGCGAATGCGTTGAACTTTGCGCAGAGA
This sequence comes from Patescibacteria group bacterium, assembly GCA_042577045.1. GTDB lineage: Bacteria > Patescibacteriota > Minisyncoccia > JAHISW01 > Tagabacteraceae > JBHPEK01. The sequence continues at coordinate 13,179 of JBHPEK010000010.1, read as the reverse complement.
TCATGTCTGAAGAGGGTTTTGCTCCATCCTTTCCGCTTGTTAGTGAAAAGGTCATCGAGAGATTAACACGGCGTGGGAAAAGTCTTACAGTAAAAAGTTTTTTAGTGCACTTTGGTTCAGATTCTGAATCGATGCAGATTCAAGATTTTTTTAAGAAAACAAAAACGTTTTTAGATAGTGTCTATGCAGAGAGTCTTAAGATGGAGCTTGCGGAATTGATTCAGGAGGAGAAAGACGCTGAAAAAGAATTAGGTCGAGTCCTAGATGAATGTCAGCTTGAGACCGATAAAGCTAAACAAGATTTAACCAATATAGTGAAGCGCCGAAAGGAAACTGAAAAGAATGTTGAAGAGCTTCCGACAAAAAAGATCTCTTCTCCGGACGCAACAGACGTAATAAAAGATTGCGATTAAAACCAAAAAACGACCCTTGGGTCGTTTTTTTTGTTGTTTTTGGTGGAGACCTGATCTTTGCGAGGTGTGGTGTTGACTTTTTTGCTTATTATAATAATATTATAATATTATGGTTCAAAAAGTTTTAAAAGTTGGCAGTTCAGCTGCGGTTACAATTCCCAAAAAATCTCTAGAAAAACTAGGGCTTAAAATTGGTGATCGAATTAATGTTGATATAGATAAAGAGCAAAAAGCTGTAACAGTAAAACCGTTTGTTGGTCCAGATAAAAATTTGATGAATTGGACAAACAAATTTATCAAACGATACCGACCTGCTCTTGAGGAATTGGCTAAGAAATAATTTTTTGTGAAATATCCAAATGCTCAAGACATTCTTATTATTCACGCCCTACTTATTGATGAAATTGGTGGTTTAGATGGGGTAAGAGATGTCGGCTTATTAAAATCTATTTCTCAAAAACCTAAACAGAAGCTTTATGGAAAAAGTGTTTATTTGTCTGTCTTTGAAAAATCTGCGGTGTATTTGGAGGGATTAGCCAATTATCATATTGTCTCTGATGGAAACAAAAGAACAGCAATTGCCGTGTCTAGTTGGTTTTTATTTGTAAATGGATATGAGATTGGTGTTTCAAATAAAGAAATGGTGAAGTTTGTGTTGTGTGTTGTTAATAAAAAATTAGATATCAAAACCATCGCTAAGTGGCTAGAAACTAATTCTAAGAAACTTTAACTATCGAGGTTAGACCTCAATAGTTGGAAACTAGTTGTAGTACGGTTTGGTTGCCATTGGGTGGGTAAAATGATTGACTTCATTTTGTAGGGGTATATAAATAAAGGTATGGAGAAAGAAAAAGTGAGGGAGTCGATAGTTGATAAAACATATTGGAATGATCATTGGAAAAATATTCAATTTGAGATTGTTCCAGATAATCACCCTGTTCGTCAATGGCTAGAACGAGAAATTCCTAACAAAAAAGACGCTAGTTGTTTTGAGGCTGGTTGTTATCCGGGCAAATTTCTAGCTGTTTTTGGTGAAAAAGGGTATGAATTAAACGGTGTGGACTCTTTTGAAGATACAGGTGCAATGCTTCATTGGCTAAAGAATCAGGGGTATAAAATAGGAACTTTTTATCAGTCAGATTTTTCTCATTTTAAAATATCAGATATCTATGATGTTGTTTGCTCTTTTGGTTTCATTGAACACTTTAGTAATTGGCAGGAAGTTGTACGCAAACATATTGAACTTACAAAAAGAGGTGGAAGTATTATTATCGATGTTCCAAATTTAAAATCTCCCTTGTATCGCTTTCTCTACAAAATATTTGAACCTCAAGTTTTGAAAAATCATGTGGTGCTTGCTATGGATATGAAAACCATTTGTGATACTTTGGAAAAAGATGGGTGCGAAATTAAATCAGCAACTTATATTGGGACTTTTTATTTTCGTTTTGTTACAAGACACGATGTCTATTCTGTGATTGTTGCAAAAATAATAAATTTACTAAAACCAGTTTTCTACTTGTTGCCTAAGTCCGTCTACCGGCGATACATAGGAATTATTGGAATAAAAAAATAAAAATATGGAAAATAAATATAAAAATGAAATGGAAAAGTGGCTAGAAGAAGACAGAAAAGATAATTATTCATCCAGTTCCAACTATTGAGGTTCGACCTCAATAGTTGGAACTGGTCGCTTTTTAATATTATTTTTTGTAGTACTATAACTTGTGCGGTTGGTATTAGTTATAGTACGGTTGGGTTGCCACTTGAGGGGTAAAATACGATAATTAAGGTATTAATATTGAAGGTAGATGGTGAGCTAGTTTCTTTCGGTTCTGTGGTAATTTCTAAAAAATTAGGGTTGGCCTATCTTCATAATGCAGGTACGTTGGAACAGTATCGTCGTAAAGGATATTCTTCGGCAATTACAAAACATCTTTGTAACTTGGCTTTGAAAAATGGGGCAGGGGAGATTTATGGATTGTTGGACAAGGTAGACAATTCGTATCCGATGCTTAAAAAACTGGACTTTGAGATAAAAGAGAATTTTCATATGTTCGCCGAGGAAGATTAAACAAAAAAAACGACCCGTTAAGGTCGTTTTTGGTTTTTGTATTTATTCGGTTGGAATTACGAAGGTAAAGAGCCAAGGGCTTCTTAGTCGAACCCGTATGTTTCTTGATTTCTCTTCTACCATAATTTGCTGATTGTAAACATCGGTCTGTAGTTCGTTAATCCGGCTAACCAGTGTAATTAGTGTATCCGATGCTTTTAACTCGGGATACTTGGCAAGATAAAAGGTGACTTTGTCTGGACTGATTTTTTCATAAATGTCTTTTTCGTGTTCTGGATAGGTTTTGGCCAGATGTTTTACGAATTCGGCGGTTAATGCTTCTGCCTTTGTTTTGTAAATGACTTCTATTTGTTTAAGTTTAACGATGTCTTCAAGATCACGGACTTGGCATTGATAGCCTTCAACGGAAGCCAGAAGGCCAACAACAAAAAAAACAATTGTGACAAAGGTAAAGAAATATCCTATTCCGTCGTGATGTATTTCACCAGTCTTGAATTCGCGACCTCTTGCCTTAAGAACGCTGAAGCGCCAGAAACTTAATGCCGCCAGGATCAAAAGAATAACTGTCAGGACAACAAAAATCATTGGTAGTACCTCCTTTTTAATGTTTTAGCTCAAAGAGCCAGTTTATTTAAAAGATCTTAGGTTCAAGATCATTACTACCAGCAAATATTTATTTTGTCAAGATGCTTGCCAAAGACTACTATATAGAGTATAGTAGGAACAAGTAAGACCCCAGCGGGGTATTTTTTTATGGAAATACGAAATATAGCAATTATCGCCCACGTTGATCATGGCAAAACAACTCTAACCGACGCCATTTTAGCCCAAACAGGAGCAGGTCAAGAAGGAGTTTCCATGGATAGTGACGTTCTAGAAAAAGAACGTGGCATTACCATTTATTCTAAAAATACGTCAGTATTCTATAAAGACACAAAGATTAATATCTTGGATACTCCTGGGCATGCCGACTTTGGTTCTGAAGTAGAACGTGTGCTTCGATCTATCGATTCTGTTCTCCTTGTGGTAGATGCTGTAGAGGGGCCCATGCCTCAAACCAAGTTTGTGCTTAAGAAATCTTTGGAGCTTGGGCTGAAGCCAATTTTAATAATTAATAAAATAGACAAGCCAGCTGCTAATGCCGAGGGGGCTCAAGAAGCAGTCTATGAACTTTTTTTGGATTTGGGTGCTACAGATGAACAGCTAGATTTTACAACTCTCTATGCTATTGGGCGTGACGGAGTGGCCAAGCGCAAAATGGAAGATAATGCCAAAGACCTTTCTCCGGTTCTGGATGTTATTTTAGAGAAGGTGCCACCGGCGTCGGGAAAGAATCTTGAAGGAAAATCACTTCGCGCACAGGTTTTTAATTTAGCTTATGACAACTTCATGGGGCGGATGGGTATTTGTCGGATTTACGAAGGCACCATAAAAGACAAACAAAAACTTTTTGTAAAAGATATCGATGGAAACAATTTTAGTGGAAAAATAAATAAACTTTATACCTTTGAAGGAATGAATCGCAAAGAGGTAGACGAAGCACGCGCCGGTGACATTGTGATGGTCTCTGGAATTCCCGAAATTTTTATTGGGCAAACTCTTTTAGATATTGAAGAAGGCGAAATGCTTCCTGCCATTGCCATCGATGAGCCTACTATTTCTTTATACATGTCTATGAACGACTCTCCTTTTGCCGGACGTGTTGGTAAGTTTCTTACTGGCAGGCAAATACGGGAACGTCTTAAAAAAGAAATTGAGGTGAATGTAGGATTGCGGGTAGATTTTTCAGAAAGTGCCCGTATGAAAGTATATGGCCGAGGTGAGCTTCACTTAGCTATTCTGATAGAAAATATGAGACGCGAAGGTTTTGAACTTGCCGTCTCTCAGCCGGAGGTTATCTTTAAGGAAGAAGACGGGCAAAAACTAGAGCCGTATGAAGATGTGACCATTCTTGTTCCTGAAGAATTTTCGGGAGCGGTGATTAAGAAACTTGGAAAGAGGCGGGGGATTATGACTAGCACAGGAACAGAGCATGGGGAAATGCGCCTTAACTTTGAGGTACCTACTCGAGGTCTTTTGGGATATAGAAACGAATTTATCATAGATACGAAGGGAGAAGGTATTTTAACCGCCATATTTAGCCATTTTGGCCCCTATGCGGGAGTGGTGCAGAAGACAAAACTGGGGTCTATGGTGTCTATGGCTACTGGCAAAGCCCTTGGGTTTTCTCTGGCCAATTTGGCAGATAGAGGCGTGCTTTATATTGCTCCAAACGTGATGGTTTACGAGGGTATGGTGATTGGCAATACGTCGAAAGGGGATGATATGAATGTGAACCCAACCAAGGGAAAAGAATTAACCAACATGCGTGCTTCCGGCTCGGATGAAAATATAAAACTTCAGCCACCACTAGATTTAACATTGGAGAAGGCACTTGGCCTTATTCGCGAAGATGAGTATCTAGAAGTTACACCAACAGACGTGCGACTTCGCAAGCAATACCTCACAGAGTTGGAGCGCAAGAAACACAAGAATTAAATCTTGGAGCTGTAAATTTTCTGTAATGTGATACAATTAACGTATGGATCCAGAAATTCAAAGTAAATTAGACGCAATTTATACTTCCGTTGAAAAGACACGGAAATATATTATATGGATGATTGTAATTAGTCTTTCCTTGGCCGTGCTACCCCTTCTTATATTTTCGGTAATTCTACCAAGAGTTCTTGACACATTAAGTGGTGGGCTTCTTTAATTTGTGAGAATTACAAAACAAAAATCCCTCGAAAAATATCGAGGGGGGTTTTTATTCTAGAATATTTATTTTTCCTTCACTCCATGCTATTAATTCTTCTCGAAAACTTGTGTTTAATAGCGTGATGTGACAAACAAGTTTGTACAGATTGGCAAAAAGCAATACGCAGGCGATCAGAAGACAAACAATGAAAGCTGAATTTGAGGATTGCGCAAGCACTCCTCTTCCAAAAACTAGCCCTTCCCAGAATAATCCGTCAAATAAAAGAAAAGCCACAAAAATCCACCCAATGCTTGTTATTATGGATATAATATGAACAACAGAAGACCGTAAAAGTTTTTTAAAACGAAAAAACCAAGGGAATGACTCAAGAAGAAAACATACCGAGATCAGTGTAACTAGGAATCCTCTTATACTAAGTCCTGCATTTGATAACATCCAAATAAAAACTGGCGTGGAAAAAGCTGAAGCAAAAAAATTTACTACTGTGGCTATCAGAAAAAATGTTGTCATACATGCAAACATTTTTTTCTCCTTTCAAGGGGCTTTAAATTTAAAGAAACAATAGCACTATTAATTTTTGACGTCAATATGCGGATAGTTTTTTATTTGTTTCGTTTTATGTATAATTGAGTTATGGAAGAAGAGGGAACAAATTTTAGGTTGGTTTGTGGTTTAATTGCACTAATATTAGCAATAGTTGTTGGTGCCTATTTTTTTATTTTTAAAGTAAACCAAGATGTTAAAGAGAATCCTATGAATAATACTAATAATAACAATACTGCCAACATTATTACAACTGTTAATTCTCAATTTGCCGTTATGAATACCAATTTTGGAGATATAAAACTAGAGTTTTTTGCGGGTGATGCGCCAATTACGGTTGAAAACTTTATTAAATTATCTGAATCTGGGTTTTACGATGGAACTAAATTCCACAGAGTAATTAAGGATTTTATGATTCAAGGGGGAGATCCAAACAGTAAGGACGACGATTGGTCTAATGACGGCATGGGTGGGCCCGGATATACGTTTAAAGACGAGATAAATCAACATAAACTGGTAAAAGGAACTTTGGCTATGGCCAATGCTGGTCCGGATACAAATGGAAGCCAATTTTTTATCGTTACCGCAGAAAACACCTCGTGGCTAGATGGAAAGCACACTGTTTTTGGCAGGGTTGTGGAAGGCCTGGATATTGTTTTAAAAATTGAAAATATTCAAGTAGACAAAACAAAGGGAGATCATCCGATAGACAATGTTATTATTAATAAAATCGAAATTTTAAAATGATAGAATTACTAAAAAAGAGACTTTATATTTTTATAGCAGTCGCAATTGTCTTACTCATTGTAATTGTTTACTTTGTTGTTGGGGGAGGGAAAGATGTTCCTTATGATTTTGTAATTGCCGAAAACGGTAGTGTTTCTCAAGAGGTGAGTGTTACCGGCAGTATTGAACCAGCAGAAGCAGTTGATTTAGCTTTTGAAGGTATCGGTAGGGTTTCTGGCGCTCACGTTAAGGTTGGAGATAGGGTGTTTGCTGGCCAATTGCTTGTTCAACAAAATAATTCAGAGCTCTTGGCTCAACTAGAGGGTGTCAAGGCCAACTTAAAAATAGAGGAAGCTGAACTGGAAGAGTTGGAAAAAGGGACTCGTCCAGAAGAAATACTAGTGCAAGAAGTTAAGGTGCAGAATGCAGAAACTGCTCTTATTAACACTAAACAAGATTTGATTGATAAAATTCAAGATATTTATACTAAATCGGACGACGCAATCAGAGGTAAAATTGACCAATTTTTTAGTAATCCTCGTGGCGCAAACCCACAACTTAGTTTTTCTCCGAGTAGTTTTAATTTAGAAATTAATATTGAGAGCGACCGAGTTTTTGTGGAATCACGATTGATTTCTTGGCAAATTTCTTTAGGCGGTTTGGATTTAGATAGTGACATGAGTCTATTTATTAAAGAAGCGAAAGATAATTCAGGAAGTATAAAAGATTTTCTTGAGAACATCTCTTTGGCAGTAAGCGATCTTTCTTCAACATACGATAGTTGGAAAACAGATGTTTCTACCGCAAGGATGAACGTAAATACTGGAGTAGTGAACTTGTCTTCCGCCGAAGAAGGAATGAAGACTGCTATTTCGACTTTAAATTTAGCAAAACAAAACCTAGAGCTTGCTATTTCTGGAAGCACGCCCGAACAAATTGCTACCCAAAAAGCACATGTTGAAAAAGCTGAGGCTGATGTACGTAATTATCAAGCAAAAGTCTATAAGACCCTAATTAGGTCGCCGATTGGTGGTGTTGTTACGGTTCAAGATGCCAAGGTTGGTGAGATAGTTTCTGCAAATATCGTGCTTGTGTCAGTTATTTCTGATTCTAACTTTGAAATAGAAGCAGATGTTCCTGAAGTTGATGTTGCTAAAATAGAATTGGGCGATGAAGCAAGGGTAACGCTGGATGCTTATGGTGATGATGTTATTTTTAGTGCCATAGTGGTTGCTATTGACCCGGCAGAAACAGTGATTGAAGGAGTACCAAGTTATAAAACCACTTTCCAGTTTAAGGAAGAGGATTCTCGTATTCGATCTGGGATGACGGCAAATATAGATATTTTAACAGATTACAAAGAAGGAGTGATTGTTATTCCTCAAAGAGCGGTTATAACTAGGAATGGGTTCAAAATTGTGCGCATACTTGAAGACGGACAAATAAGGGAAGTGGAGGTTAAAACAGGTTTAAGAGGATCGTTTGGTAACATAGAGATACTAGAAGGTATTTCTGAGGGAGACAAGGTGGTCACTTTTATGAGAAGCTAATGGAACTTATTAAGGTCAAAAATTTAGAAAAAATCTATGGCGACGACGGCGTTTCCACAAAGGCCCTTGGGGGCACAACTTTCGACATTTCCCAGGGGGATTTTGTGGCTATTATGGGGCCCTCTGGTTCAGGCAAATCGACCTTAATGCACATTTTAGGGTTATTAGATCGTCAAACTAGCGGAGACTATTTTTTTGAAGGTACAAATGTAGAAACATTAAACGACAAGGAGCTTGCCAGCTTTCGGAATGAGAAAATAGGTTTTGTTTTTCAGTCTTTTAATCTACTTCCCAGAACGACGGTTATAGATAATGTCAAACTCCCTCTAATTTACAGTGAAGACAAGTGCGATTATGAGAAAGAAGCAAAAAAAGTTCTTTCTAGTTTGGGTCTTTCTCATCGACTAAACTTTTATACTAATGAAATTTCTGGTGGCGAAAGGCAGAGAGTTGCCATGGCGCGTGCTTTGGTTAATAAACCATCTCTAATTCTGGCAGATGAGCCCACTGGAAACCTTGATACTAAAAATGGAGAACAGATAATGGATATTTTAACTAATCTTAACAATGAAGGAAATACTATTATTTTGGTGACTCATGAGGTAGAGGTTGCTGAATATGCCAAAAGAATCATTTATCTCAAAGATGGTTTGACTGTTAGCGACAAAAAAGTAAAAGAACGTCGAACTAATTTAGATATAGATTAATCACATTATCTATGTTTGAAGTTTTAGGACAGCATATCAGAAACTCTATTAAAGCGCTCTTAGCTAATAAGGTCAGGAGTTTTTTAACAATGCTCGGAATTATTATCGGTGTTTCGGCTGTGATTGTTATTGTTTCTGTGGGGGCGGGCGCGCAGAGTTTGATATTATCCCAAATTAAAACTTTAGGCACCAATTTGATAGCAGTTTTTCCAGGGCATTCGGAAGACGAGGGACCTTTTAGTGCTATGATGGGTTTTTCTGTGACCACTTTGACATATGAGGATGCATTAGCTTTAAAAAAAGAGAGAAATGTACCAAATATTGTGGACGTTGTTGCCTATAGCAAAGGGTCGGGAGTAGTTGTTTGGGGTGGAAATTCGCATGATACACAATTGAATGGAGCTACTACCGGTTATTTGCTTGTAGAAGGAGGCGAAATGGAAAAAGGAAGATTTTTTACCGATGAAGAAGAGACTAATTTTTCTAGAGTAATTGTTTTGGGAAAAACAGTTAAAGAAGAACTTTTCGGTGATTCAGATGCTCTTGGACAAAGAGTACGAATTAAAAATCAAAGCCATAATGTTATTGGAGTTTTGAAAGAACGGGGGATTGTTGCTATGCAGGATTATGACGATCAGGTTTTAATTCCTATAAAAACTGCTCAGAAAATGCTCGGAGTAAATCATGTAGGTTTAATACGAGCAAAAATAGACGATGGCTATAATCTTGAGAGGGTAATGCTAGATGTGAAAGATACCTTGCGTGAACAACATGACATAAAAGACATTAGTGGTAAAAATGATGACTTTACTGTGCGAAGTGCTGCGCAGGCCCTGGATATGATTACAGTAGTTACCGATTCTTTAAGATATTTTTTAGCGGCAATGGCAGCTTTGTCTCTTGTTGTTGGTGGAATAGGGATTATGAATATTATGCTTATCTCTGTTACAGAGAGGACCAGAGAAGTTGGTCTCCGGAAGGCTCTTGGCGCAAATAATTCAAATATTATGTGGCAGTTTTTAATTGAGTCTATGACTATTACTGTTTTGGGTGGTATTGTGGGAATTATTTTCGGCGCTTTAGTTTCTTTTGTTATTGCTTCGGTGGTTCAATTTTTGGGATATGACTGGTCTTTTATTGTTTCTTTTTATTCAATTTTATTGGCGGTTGCTGTCTCTATGGGTATTGGCTTGTTTTTTGGAATTTATCCAGCGCGCAAAGCCAGCAAATTAGATCCGATAGACTCTTTAAGATATGAGTAAAATAATTGTGTCATTTAAAATTGCCTTGCGATCGTTGGGGGCGCATAAGATTAGGACTGGGCTAGCTGTGCTTGGTGTTACCATTGGCATGGCTAGTATTATTATTGTTTTTTCTGCCGGCGAAGGTGTGAGCAATATGATAATGGGTCAAATTGAAGCTTTTGGTGCCGACGTCATCCAAACAGAAGTTAAAATTCCAAGCAGTAAGAAAGGTACTGCTAGTGAAATGCAAAGCGGAGCAGGACTTTTGACTGGTATACAGGTGACAACTTTGACTGTTGATGACATGGAAGAAGTAATAAAATTACAGAATATTATCGACGGCTATCCTGTAATTATGACTCAAGAGCCAGTAGTTCGTGCTGATGAAATGCGAAGAACTTTAATTTGGGGTACAAGTGCTAGTTTTATTGATATTGATAAAGCAGAGATTGATTACGGGAGATTTTTTACAGAAGCAGAAAATAAATCTCTTTCTCAAGTTGCTGTTCTTGGTCGCAATATGAAAGAAAAATTATTTGGTGAAAACGATGCGCTTGGTAAATCAATTAAAATACGCAAGGTAAGGTTTCGAGTAATTGGAGTAATGCAAGAACAAGGCGCAATTATGGGAATGGATTTTGATGATTTTATTTACGTGCCCGTTAGAACTATGCAAAAAAGAGTAATGGGTATAAATTATATACACAGCATGCTTCATAAAGTTAATGACATGGCTTTTGTAGACGAAACAGCAGAGGACATTAGGATTCTTTTAAGAGAAAGACATGAAATAGCGTCACCAGAAGAAGCGCGAGAGAGTTGGACAGATACCGGGAAAGATGATTTTCGTGTAGTGACTATGTTGGAGATGCTAGATATTATGAGTACTGTTACTGGTGCGTTAACTTGGCTTCTTCTTGCCATTGTTGCTATTTCTCTTTTGGTGGGAGGTGTAGGAATTATGAATGTGATGTATGTGATTGTGAATGAAAGGACTCCAGAGATTGGTTTACGTAAGGCGGTGGGAGCAAATTATTCAGATATAATGTGGCAATTTTTGAGTGAATCTATTTTGATAACCGCTCTAGGCGGAATAATAGGAACAATCATTGGAATTATAATTTCTTATTTAATTGCACTCGGCGCGTCTGCTTATGGATTTGAGTGGCAGTTTATTGTGCCTTTGCGCGCTTTTGTTACAGCAATTATTTTCTCGGTGGTTTTTGGAATTATTTTTGGAGTTTATCCGGCTCGAAAAGCAGCGCGCATGGATCCGGTGGAGGCATTAAGGCACGAGTAAACAAGGCCCTATTTTGGATCCCACTATGAAAACCAGGTAGGGTTTTCATAGTGGGAGGGTGTTTTTTGTGTATCTGTGTGCTGAGAGAGATAGTGCCTCTCTCAGAGCCTCCCACAGATGAGAAATGAGGAGTAGGCAGAGGATTTGACAAAATAGACACTTTGAGTTAAGTTTCTATTGAATTGAAATTAGTTTTTTAACATTTAAATCACAGGGAAATGGAGGAATGTCATGGCAGAACCAACGAAGGCGGAGTTGCAAGAAAGAATTACAGAGTGGGAAGAGTTGAACCAAAAGCACAAAAACTACATAAGGACCCTTGAAGTCGGTAATGGAGATTTGAAAAAAGAGCTTAAGGGGGCTGAGGTCGAAATCGGGAACGCGAAATATCAGGAAAAACAGTTGAGGGAAGAACTGGCAAAGAAAACACACGAATCGACAAAGAAAGAACAAGAAAAGGACATTCTTAAAGCCCGGCTGGAAGAAAGCCGAATGCTTCTCAACAGACTTATTGACGGTTTAATAGATTAAATATAATTTTAAGACAAAGAACGCCCCCAAAGGGCGTTTTTCTTGTAAGAAGCATCTTAAGATGGTTTCTTATTTATTTTTTATTGTTCAACTTAACTTTTACATACGATCGTGGGTAAATGCTAAATTGGTTTAGTTTTTTGGCTTTTTATTTTATTCCAAAAGTTTCTTTTGGGAGTTCATATTTTTCTATAATTGAGGCATTTGCCTCGTTTCTTTTAAGTAAGATTATGGCGTATTCGTCTACGAAAACTGATGCCCAGTTTTCGTCTGCAACTCTAGTTGTTAAAAATTGTTGCCCCCATGGAGTGTAGTCGCGATGCGAGAAAAATATAACATTGAAATTATATTTTGCGTCTTGCTCTTTCCATATTTTATCATTTTGTTGCATAGGGACATAAACATCTTCAAAGAATTCATTGGGATATGCTTCAGGTCTATTATCTGTAAAAACTTTTTCTAACGGATAAAGATGATATATCAAAAATCCTCCTATGTCATAATTATTTAGTATGGGGCCAGAAATATTTTCTTTTCTAAAAAATTCCACCGAGCTATTATTTTCAGAAGCAAGCCCAAAACCCAGTCGACTCTTTTTAGTAATAATGTGTTGGTAAGTGTTTGTGATACCTAGAACGGTAACTATTAGAATTAAAATAGCAAAAACACTGTCTACTATTCCGGTTTTTAATTTAAAGTTTTGTGGCTCGAGCCCTTTGATGTTGTAAGCGATAATTGGCAGGGCAAACAACCCAAACATTGTGAAATTTCTTATGGCCAGCCAAGCCATAATACTTAGGGTGGTTGAAAGTATGAACAAGGCCAGGGAAAATCTTTTTCTATTGATTATTAGTAAAACAACAAAGCTTGCCACTAGAACATAGAAGGATATTTTAAAGAGGAGCAAATTTGAGATATTTAGGAAATCTAAATTTTCTAAAAACCAAACAGATTGGTTTTCAACAATCCGATAACCATAGTTTTTGAATATGTTTAGTGGGTAGAGAAGAACTTTAAATCCGATAGGGTTAAATAGAGAAGCTACGATTGTGAAAATGAAGACAGTGCTTAACTCCTTTATTTTTTGTAGCTTGTCTTTGTGTTTTGATAACAAATGCTCTAGCCAAAACAACCCAATTAAAAAAGGTCCAAAGAAAAAATAGATATGAGTATTTATCCAGATCAGTGCAATTAGGGGTAGGGCGATGAGCCATCTTTTAGAAATATCTTCTGTTTTATGTCTCCACAACACATAGAAAAATATTCCTGAAAAAAGATATGAAAAAACTTCAGGAGGATTTTTGATATATCATCTTTATCCGTTAGAAAAAGT
>JBHPEK010000009.1:0-26943 GCA_042577045.1 Patescibacteria group bacterium | reverse complement strand
AAAAAAGTTAAATCAATTGAAAGTGGGTTTACATTAATAGAGTTGATGGTTGTGGTTTTTATTACAGTCCTAATGTCTTCTCTCACTCTGGTAAATTATAGAGAGAGTAAAATTAGACATAGTTTAAGTAATTCTGCTCAAATATTAATCTCTGATTTGCGCCTTGCGCAAAATCTGGCAACTAGCGGGGTTGACCTAAGAGGCACCTATTGTGGATATGGGTTAAATATAAGTTCTGGTTCTTATTCATATTTTATTTATGCTGATATTACCAATCCGTGTTCTGCCAGCAACCATACTTATAATGATGGAGATGCTATAATTCAGGAAGTGGCGTTGTTTTCTGGGGTAAGGGTTGGCGCAGCTGTCCCTTCGCCCGTGGATGTTTTTTTCGAGCCACCTAGGCCGACCACTTATATCAATAATGACGACACTAAAGGATTTTCTGCAACAATTATTTTGGAGGCCGAGAGGTTTCCGGATATTCCAGTTAAAACGATTAGCGTTACCACGGCAGGGTTAATTCAATCTGAGTAGTTTTCAAAAGATTAAAAAACATGGAGTACAAAGTATTAAAAAACAGGGGGTTTTCTTTTATTGGGGTTACGATTGCAACTTTTGTGACCACAATGGGTCTAATTGCTATTTTTAGTACAGCTAACATGGCGATTAGTAGTGCTACTGTTGGAGAGTCAAGGTTGATAGCCTCTGGGTTGGCGCAAGAAGGCATGGAGATAGTGGGGGACATTAGAATGTCTAATGTGAATTGGGGTGAATGGGAATGGTATAGCTCTACTACGCCACTTGTCCATTTGGTTGGTAGCTCTGTTGAGTATTGCGTGCAGTACGATTCTACTGTTTTATCGGCATGTCCACCAACAGAAACACCATTAAACTGGGATTCAACTACTTTGCTTTATAGTTATGGTGATGGAGATGCCTCTCCTTTTTATAGGAGAATAATTATAACTAGAGAATCGATAGACCACATAAAGGTTGAAGTTGAAGTTAAGTGGAAAACTACAGGTCAAACTAGTTGGCGATATTTAACCGTTGAAGATAGATTATGGAGATGGAGATAAAAAAGACGAAAAAAGGGCTTGCCCTGAGCGAGCGGAGCGAGTCGAAGGGGTTTACTTTTGTGGAGCTTGCCATTTCGCTGGCTATTTTTGGTTCAATTGTTTTAACAACTACAGCCATTACTCTTTCTGTTGTTCAAGCACAAAGAATTGCTTTCGCTGTTCAAAATATTCAAGAAACCGGGCGCTATGTTTTGGAAACTATGACTAGAGAATTGAGAACAAGTACGGTAAACTCTCTTTCTGCTGACCAAACCACCCTGAATATCACTAGTTACGGGGAAACTTTAGACTATCGGTTTGATAATGTTAATGGGAGAGTTTTGCGTGATGAAGAGCTGATTACACCAATTGACGTAGAAGTGTTAGGGTCTTTTTATCTTCGTCAATATTCAAATCCAGAGAGGTCTGTGGTTACAATTGTAATGAAAATTATTAATGACGGAGCTAAAATTGAAGAACAAAGAGAGATATATTTACAGAGTACTATTTCAACAAGATAAAATTATGAATTATAAAATAACAAATAAAAATACTGGCGCGGTTTCTATTATTTTATCTATCGTGTTGTTGAATGTTTTGTTTATTATTGGTATGGGTATCTCTGTTTTGATGACCCAACAGTTGAGAGCCTCTAGCCATGCTGGAGACAGCGTAGTTGCCATTTATGCATCTGAATCTGGAGTAGAAAGATGTCTATACCATATTTTTTGTGTTCAAGACGAAATTCCTAATGATCAGTGTATTTCTGAAGTAGGTTCTGGCTTGAACCAAGGTTGCGCAACGCCGGGGGGTGGTTCAGTTTCAGGAACTTTAAATGTAGAACTGCAAAGTACCTATACCACAGACTACAATGGGACTGATAGAATTACCTCAATAGGGGAATACCGAGGCACTACTCGCGCCTTGCAATTGAGTTTTTAGTGGGTTAGGGTTTTATAGAAAATAAATAATATGGAGGGTTCGCATAATGGTATTGCAGCGGTCTTGAAAACCGCCGGGAGAAATCCCTTACAGGTTCGAGTCCTGTACCCTCCGCACGAGTAAATTTTAGTTAGTTTAATTTTCTTTTTTAACAATCTCTACGCTTTTTTTGCGTGCAATAAAGAAAATATAGAAAATTTCAAGTATAGCCAAGGTGTTGAACACAAGCATGATGACAAACCACCATTTCTGCCCAAGTCGGGATGCCTTCCATAAAGCAACACCTTTCCAAGGGATTACCCAAGCGGCTAGTAATGGTAGGACCCAAAAATTTTCCTGAAGTAATTCCATATAAAAAGTTAAATAAATTTAATTATTAATAAAGTAATTATAGCATAAAAGATGTTGAACCAATATAATAAAAGTGTTAGATTTGGAGATAAGGAGAGGTGGCTGAGTGGTTGAAAGCAGCAACCTGCTAAGTTGTTGAGCCCTTACAGGCTCCGAGGGTTCGAATCCCTCCCTCTCCGCAAACAAAGACGAAAATGCAAAGTATTTGAGGATATTGTTTTGCGAGAGAGGGAGGGATTCGAAGCCCAATTGGATATTTTGAAAAAATATCCAATTGGGGTACTGCTCCTGTAAGGAGCGAATCCCCGTTGTAAATAACCTTCTCCGCACGAAAAAAACCGCTTCATTTGCCGAGGGTTTTTTGCCAACTATTGAGATCCGATCTCGATAGTTGGGTATCTGTGTGCTGAGAGAGATGTTATCTCTCTCAGGAATCTCCCACAGATATAAAAGAGAGTAGTCGGAATTATAAATAGATAAAAATTAAACCACCCAATGGGTGGTTTATCGTTTTTTAATATCCTAAAAAAGTTTCTTCGGGAGAAAAGATATAACCAAGTAGTCCTGTGGCCACACCCCAAGCAATAGTCCCTGTTGTAAAGTAAGCAAACATTACAATAACTGTGCAAAGTGCCCCAAGAACTGGGGGGAACTGAGATATCAATGCCATTACATCCGGCAGGGTACCTGCCATACTAGCTTTTAATAACATCACGCAGAGACTGTATAAAACTAAAAGCCCTGAAATACCTATAACTCTTTTGTGGGTATGGCCAAGAGCAGTGTCCCTAGTCTGTGATGTGTAGTGAAAAAAATTGGCTCGGGCGATAAGCATAAGTCTTTTTGTAACACTCTTTTCTTTGGTCATACTTTTTTTTCTCCTTCTCTTTCTTGGTTTTATTGTTTTAGTATAAAATATAAAAGTACAGGTTCAAGGTCAACTATACACACTAAGTCATACGTTGTCAATGGTTGTAACATTGTAGCGTCATTCCCATCGACCCCTGGAGTCGGGGAACGCAACAAAGCGAGGCGAGTGCCTAGTCGAGTCTGGTAGGGAGTTCAACTATCGAGGTCTAACCTCGATAGTTGGGAAACATCACATAACAACCGATAGGTGTAGTTGTGTGATATTGGGTATCTGTGGGAAGTCGGACTTCCCACAGATGAAAGATGGGGTGGAAAAGGACACCAAAACGAGGGTGGCACTATGAAAACCCTACCCGGTTTTCATAGTGGAGGGTGGAAAAATGGTTTAAATAGGGGTTTTTTATCCACTTGCGACAACTATTTTTATGTTTTATGTTGATGATTTTCTATAAATTTGTTACTATAAAGATATGGTAACAATGCCTGAAATAAGTCATAAAAAAGCGACCCAGGCACTTAATTTTCTCGCCAGAAAGAAAGACGGTAAAATAAATAAGATGAAAGCAATTAAACTTATTTATCTTGCTGATCGTTTACATTTGCGAAAATATGGTAGGCCTATTGTGGGAGATAATTATTTGGCGATGAAATTTGGCCCTGTTGGGTCTCAAACAAAAAATATAGCAGAACTATCGCATATACCAAGCGAAACTTTTTTGTATGCAAAAAAATATATTAAACCTGTAATAGTACTTAAAAAAAATGATTCTTTTGTTTCACTTAACAAAGAAGATCTAAATGTTTTTTCTGATACCGATATTGAATGCTTAGAAACAGTATATGATAAATTTTCAGACAAAGACCAGTTTGAATTAGCAGAAATGATACACGAAAAATATCCAGAATGGCCAAAATACGAAAGGAAGTTAAAAACTGGAAAGAGGAGTGTAAAAATGGATTATAATGATCTTTTTGTTGATGGGCCGAAGGACGAAGAATTGTTTAAGCAAAGCAAGTCAGAACTATCTTTTGCTAAGGAATCATTTAAAGAACTAAAAGCAATTTCAAGTTTTTTCTCTGAATAGTTTTTTTATGATTGACATACCTTTCGATGTAAAGATTCCATTGTGCATCCAGCGTGGTTCTGTTTTTAATTTTTATATTGAATTTGAGGATTCAGAGAGACAATCTAAAAACCGTTTCTTTGTGGTTGTTAATCGTAAACCAAAAAATGACGTTATTCTAATTATGCTTACTCCAACAACCAAAATTGAAAATCTTAAGGCGTTTGCTGTAAAATCTAAAATTAGCCTAAAAACAATTGTAGAGGTAAAAAAAGGAGAGCACGGTATATTTACGAAGAACAGTGCGTTTAATTGTAATGAGGTTTTTAGTGTCAAAATAGATGATTTGGTTAAAAAAATAAAAGAAAGCGGGACAATGAATTATCCTAAAATACCAGAAAATATAATCAAAAGCCTTATTATTGGAGTTAAAAAAAGCCCCCGTGTTTTATCAGAAACTAAGGATCTTTTATGATTAGAAAACCATTTTTTGTTTTCAACTTTACATGAAAAAAACCGCTTCGTTTACCGAGGCGGTTTTTGTTTATCAAGTCTTTTTATATCTACAAAAACTAGACAGAGCATGGAGAGTGGGTAAAAAATAATCATCCAGTTTCCTTCCAACATAATTCCCGTAATAAAGCATAAAGTAAAAATTGGAAAGATTACGAAAAGGATAATTACAATACCCATAAGCTCTATACTTTCCACAGAAAATATCATCAAAAATAAAAGAGTAACTAGAAAAACCAACATTCTTCTCATTTTTATTTCCTTTTTGTTGTATATATTTTCAACTCTGTCTAAACAGTCTCACATATCATAAAAAAGTCAAGGAAATATAGTTATCCACTTGCGACCACTATTCCTACCACTTTATTGGTGCCGGATTTTTCCAGCGCCTTTTTTGCTTCTTTGATGGTGGTGCCGGTGGTGGATACATCATCTAAAAGTAGAATATTTTTATTTTTGATAATTTTAGTATTTTTGACAACAAAAACTCCCTTCAGATTTTTGAGTCTTTTTTCTCTATTTTTTATGTTTACTTGCGAAATAGTGTGACGGTTTTTGTATAGGACATTTGAGTAAATCAGCAGTGTTTTGTTGGATATGTCCGATAGATGTTTGGCGATTAATTCTGCCTGATTAAACCCTCTTTCCCGATAACGTTTCTTGGAAAGGGGAATAGGAATAATTATCCATTTAGACTCCAAATTCTTAAGAAGAAGGCGCTTGTGGATAAGTTGAGCTAATGGCTTAGCAACCCTTTTTGCTTTTTTATATTTTAATGTCCAAAGAGCTTTTTTTATGATTGGCGAGGCATAAGACACAGCCGAAAGAACATCTGGATCTGTTGCTTCTGGAAAGGGAAGACTGTTCATACACTTGTTGCAGAGTAGGATATTTTCCTTTCCACATCCAAAACACTTTTCAGGAAAAATAAGGTTTAAAACTTTGTTGAAAATTATCCACATAATAAAAAAATACGGTAACTAAGCCGGTCTTTTTATGTTACAATTAAACTATAAATAAATGAAATGGAAAAGAATTTTCTTAGAAAGCTGTTCCCCAAGAACATTAAACTGTTTGCGAAAAACCGAAGCGTGGTAGGTGTTGATATTGGTAGTTCTTCAATAAAAATTGTCCAACTTAGAAAAGAGAGAGAGCGCGCTGTTTTGGAAACTTATGGTGAATTGGCTATTGGTCCATATGTCAAACGTTCCGTGGGAGAAATAGTACAAATATCGGAAAAGATTGCAGTCACCATGATTAAGGATTTGTTCAAAGAATCTGGAGCGAGCGCTACCGATGTTGCTGTGGCCATTCCTGTAAAAAGCAGTTTTATTACCGCAGTCAAACTGCCCATCGTGGACGGCAAAAATATGGATGATATTATTCGCTTTGAGGCTCGAAAGTATATACCAGTACCCCTTGGCGAAGTCGAAATGGACTGGTGGGTGCTAAACAGAGAAGGTGAAGCGACTGCATCTAAGAAACAGATGGCAGATATTTTGTTGGTTGTTATTTATAAAGAGATTATCAGAAAATACCGAAACATTTTAACCAAAGCCGGATTAAAAGTGAAATTGTTTGAAATAGAAATATTTAGCGGATGGCGTTCTTTAAATTTTAGGCCCACAGCCCCTGTTTTAGTTCTTGATCTTGGTGCTTCTACTACGAAAATGAGTATTGTAGAAAAAGGTCTTCTTGGGTCGTCGCATACCATAGACAAGGGTGCTCAAGCTATTACCGATGCCATCTCCAAGTCTTTGGGAATTAGTTTTGAAAGGGCAGAAGAAATGAAGCACAAAATAGGCCTTTCTCCTAATCCGGAACATAGAGAATTAGTGAAAGTTGCTGAACCAATTTTAGATTTTATTTTTGCAGAGGCCAAACAATTTGCGCATTCTTATAGTAGAAAATATGGTAGTTCTGTTGGGCAGGTGATTTTATCGGGTGGGGGGGCGCTTTTAAACGGCATAACGGATGTAGCGGTTAAAAATCTTGGAGTGGAGGTTGTTGTGGCCGATTCTTTTTCCAAGTTAGACTATCCACCATTTTTACAAGGAGTTTTAAAGGAAATTGGTCCCACTTTTTCAACGGCTATTGGCTTAGCCCTTCGAGGACTTTAGTCGCTTTGCTCTAAATCCGAAACACGAAGCACGAAATAACAAACAAAAAACAATGATCAAAATTCAAAATACAAAACAGTTTAAAACATTAGAATTTAATATTTATAATTTGTTTCGAATTTCGATATTCGGATTTCGAATTTAAGTACAAATGGAGCAGAATAATTTATCTTTTATACCAAAAACCGCATATTCTTCAACTCAGAAGGTTGCACTTCGGAAGGTTGGTATGGGTTTGGTGTTAAAAATATCCATTATTCTTTTGGTCTTGTCTGTCCTTTTATTTGGTGGGGCTTTTGTTTACAAGAGAGTTTTAGCCAAACAAATAGATGATTTGTCTATTTCCCTAGGGCGCGCCAAAACAGCATTTGATCCAGAATTGATAACAGAAATGGACAGGTTTGGTTCGGGGGTGTTTGTGGTTCAAGAGATTTTGACCGAGCATCTTTTGCCAAGTAGAATTCTTGGAGTGATTGAAGAGTTTACTCTTAGTGAAGTTTCGTTTAACTCTTTTAAATATTCTTCTGTTTCTTCAGAATCTATCAAATCTTTTAAGACAAGCAAAAATACACAAGATTCAATTAATGCCTCTTTGTCTGGTGAGGCGAGAGACTACTCTACTCTTGCCGAACAGGTCGAAGTTTTTAAGAGAAGCGATGATATCAAAGATTTTGCTTTTTCTAGTTTTTTGTTGACTCAGGCCGGAACAGTTTCTTTTGATTTAAGTATAGAATTTTTTCCTTCAATTTTTAAATAAC
Organism: Patescibacteria group bacterium; assembly: GCA_042577045.1. Taxonomy (GTDB): domain Bacteria; phylum Patescibacteriota; class Minisyncoccia; order JAHISW01; family Tagabacteraceae; genus JBHPEK01. The sequence goes on along the minus strand of JBHPEK010000009.1, from coordinate 19,264 downwards.
ATGATTAAAAATATTTTAGGACTTTTATTTGTTTTAACTTCAGTAGCTATTTTTATGGCATGGACAAACCCTTTATTGGGCGAGATTAATGAGATGAGGTATGAAAAGAATGGCTTTAATGAAATTCTTGAAAGTTCTCGAGAGCTAAAAGATTCCCGAGACACTCTCTTGGCAAAATTTAATTCTATTTCTAATGAGCAGTTAGCAAAATTTTATAAAGTTCTTCCTGAAGAGCCAGAAGAAAACGACCTAATGCTTCAATTCTCTAGTATTGCTCAAAAGAGTGGGGTGGTAGTAAAAAGATTAAACCTCTATGAAGAGACGGAAGCAGCCCAGTCTTTGTATAGTCAGCAAGTAGGAGTTAAGAAAAGTTATAAAGTCCTTAAAATAGAAGCTGTTTTTCTTGCTTCTTATGAGGGTTTTGGGGTTTTTCTTAAAGAGTTAGAAAAAAACCTTCGCTTGATTGACGTAGAAAGTATAAGTTTTTCTTCAAACAAAGAAGGTTTGTACGAGTTTACAATTAAAGCAAATTCATATTTTAAATCTTAGAAAATGAAAGATAAAACTAATTTAATATTTTTAATCTTAATTATAGCCGTTATCGGTGGCGGTTTTTATTGGTATTTTAAAACTCAAGATAGCGAATGGGATTTGACCCAAATGGCGGGAGATGCAGAGTTTGGCAAGGAATTTATTGATACCATAAACAAAGTTAAGAAATTGAAAATAGATACGGCTTTTTTTGAAAGTGAAGTTTTTAAGTCATTGAAAGACGCCTCTTCAGAGATTAATCCACCAGAGACGACTGGAAAAAGAAATCCATTTTTATCTTTATATTAAATTCTAAAAACCTATGTCTTTCGGAGAGATTTTAGTAAAAAAAAATGCAATTAGCACTGATTTTCTTGTCAAAAGCAAGGAAGAAGCTCGAACTAGGAAAGTTTCTCTGGAAGAAGTTTTAATCAAGAATGGTATTCCCGAAGAAGTAGTTGTAGATGCTAAGGGTGGGGCTTTTGGTTTGCCTATAAAAAAGATTACTTCCGAGACGCAAGTTCCATTTGAAATTTTAAAACAGATTCCAGAAGAATCTGTAAAGCATTATCAATTTATTCCTGTCGACTTGAAAGACGGTGTTGTTCACATTGGAATTGTTAACCCAGACAACATGGAAGCCAGAGAGGCCTTACAGTTTCTATCTTCTAAACTAAACCTGCCTTTCAAAATCTTCGTTGTTTCTTTGTCAGATTTTAAGTCGGTACTAAAAGACTACGAAAGTTTGGGCGGGGAAACGGTAAAGATTTTAGATGAATTAGAATCTGTTATTTCCGAAGCCCCGATTCCCGAAAAATCCAAAACGAAACAACGAATAAAGGAAGATGCGCCGGTAACAAAAATGGTTGCTGTTATGTTGAGGCATGCTATAGAAGGGCGAGCGTCTGATATTCACATTGAGCCTACTTACGAGAACTTGAAGGTTCGGTTCAGGGTTGACGGAGTTCTTCACACTAGCCTAACTTTGCCGATTAAAGTGCATGAAGCTGTTGTTGCCAGAATCAAAATTCTTACTAATATGAAGCTTGATGAAAAGAGGAAACCTCAAGACGGTCGTTTTGAAGCTGTTGTTCAGGGAAAACAAATTGATTTTAGGGTTTCCACTTTCCCGGTTTTTTTTGGTGAGAAGGTGGTTATTAGAATCTTGGATCCGTCGAAAGGCATTCACAAATTAGAAGATTTGGGCATAATGGGGCGAAATTTAGATTTGATAAAAGAATCTTTAACCAAACCCTATGGGTTAATATTGTTAACTGGGCCTACTGGTTCTGGAAAAACAACTACCTTGTATTCAATGTTAAATATGCTTGATCGAGAAAAAGCTAATGTTGTTAGTTTGGAAGACCCAGTAGAGTATAACCTGGCGGGGATTAGTCAGTCTCAAGTTAGACCCGAAATTGGTTACGATTTTGCTAGTGGGTTGAGGTCTATTTTAAGGCAAGATCCGGACATAATTATGGTTGGAGAGATTCGAGATAAAGAAACTGCCAATTTGGCAATTCAGGCTGCCTTAACTGGACATTTAGTCTTTTCTACCTTGCACACCAACAGCTCCGTGGGTGTTATTCCGCGACTAATTGATATGGGGGTTGATCCTTTTCTTTTGCCGTCAACCCTAATTTTGGCCATTGCTCAAAGATTGACTCGGACTTTGTGTGAAGAGTCTCGCAAAGAATTACTTGTTGACGGTACTGTTCAAAAGATTTTGGAGAGAGAACTAGAACATATGTTGCCACAGTTAAAGAAAAAAATAAAAATACCAAAGAAAATTTATCAATCATTTCCTTCTTCGGAATGTTCTCGAGGTACTCGGGGGAGAATTGGAGTGTTTGAGGTTTTAAAGATGACGCCAGAACTTGAACAGATAATTTTAACAAACCCCACAGAATCTGGTATAATAAAAGAAGCGAGAAATCAGGGAATGTCTACCATGAGAGAGGATGGGGTTTTGAAAGTTGTAGAGGGAAAAATAGGATTAGAAGAATTAAAAGAAGTAATTTAAAAGTATGAAGAATCAAGTATTAAGTATAAAGTATAAAGGGTTTACCTTAATAGAGCTGGTTGTTGTTGTTGCTGTGATAGCGATGCTTAGTTCTTTCGTAATTGCATTTTTATCTGACAGTAAAACAAATGCTAGGGACTCTAGAAGAGAAGAGGACATTCTTGAATTACAAAATATGTTAAATTTATATGCCACAACCTATCAATTATATCCTGCTTGTGCGCAAACTGTTATCAATGGAAATACCGACTGTCTTTCGTCGGTGTTGGTTTCTGGAGAATTTGCAGTTCAGTCGCCAGTTGATCCACTTGGTGGAAGTACGGGTGCTTGTAATAATTCTGGTGACCATGTTTATTGCTACACGTCGGATGGTTTTGGATATCTTTTAGAATATGCACTAGAAACAGACAACATCACAGGAAAATCGTCGGGGTGGCAGTCTGTTTTGGTAGAGCATTAATATTTATTAATAATTTAAAATGGAAACAGAAATAGAAAAAAAACAAAAAGAAACAGTTTTCCTTATAGACGACGATGATTTTCTTTTAGATATGTATGCCTTAAAATTTAAGACAGTTGGTTTTAATGTCGATATTGCACACGGGGGGGAAGAAGCCTTCACCAAACTAAAAGAAGGATTAAAACCAGACATTATTCTTTTGGATATTTTAATGCAAAAGATTGATGGTTTTGAGTTTTTGGAAATGCTTAAGAAAGAAAATATGTTAGACGAGCATTTGATTATTATTTTAAGTAATCGAGGCCAGAAGGAAGACATAGAAAGAGGAAAAAAACTAGGTGTGGCCGATTATATTGTCAAGGCTAGTTTTACTCCAAGTGAAGTGGTAGAAAAAGTTAAAGAAGTTTTAGGTAGGAATTAAGAAATGGATGAATATTCAAAACAGTTAGAGGAATTAGTTGTTTCGGCTGTTGAGGCTGGCGCTTCCGACATACATTTTTCTGTTGGTCGGCATCCCACCCTAAGAATTGCTGGCACGTTAGTTTTTCTAGTTAAAAAAGCAATCTTAACCCCTAAAGATTTAGAAGGGCTGGTTTCTGTTTTGTTGAATGAAGCAAAGATGAAAGAGCTTCTTGAATTTGGGGAGGTGGATTTTGCTTACGAGAACGATAAAAATGTCAGATTTAGGTGTAATGCCTATAGGCAACGTGGTTTTTATAGTATCGCCATGCGTCTTGTTCCCGCGCAAGTGAGAACACTAGAAGAGCTTAGGTTGCCCGAGATATTACGTACATTTGTTTTAAAGAAACAGGGATTCTTCTTGGTTGTTGGTCCAACTGGACACGGCAAGTCTACCACTTTAGCTGCCATGATAGAGATTATAAATAAAGAAACTAGCCAACATGTAATTACTGTTGAAGACCCCATAGAGCATTTGTTTGTTCAAAACAAGTCAATCATAGATCAAAGAGAAGTAACTTACGACACCAAAGATTTTAATAGAGGCTTAAGAGCTATGTTTAGACAAGATATAGATGTGGCCATGATTGGTGAGATGCGCGATGCGGAGAGTATTGGTATTGCTGTTACTGCCGCTGAAACAGGGCATTTAGTTTTGTCTTCTCTTCATACTAATAATGCTGGTCAAACCATAGACCGTATTATAGATTCCTTTTCGTCCAATCGTCAGAATCAGATTAGGCTTCAATTGGCAGGTAGTTTATTGGGGATTTTTTCCCAAAGACTTATCCCACGTATTTCCGGAGGTCTTATTCCTGCTCACGAGCTTCTAATTGTTAATACGGCTGTTCGGAATTTAATTAGGGAAGCGCGCACCCATGAAATAGATATTGTTGTTGAGACTGGCGCTGAAGAAGGAATGATAAGTCTAAATTCTTCACTTTTGGACTTGGTTCGTCAAGGAGAGATTACTATGGATAATGCTATGGCATATTCTTTACAGCCAAAAGCATTGGTGGAGTTGTCTAAATAGATATGGCGTTATTTAAATATAAAGCAACGACCCCTGAAGGGGAGGTGAAAGAGGGCGAGATTGACGCTGTTAGTTTGGAGGTTGCCATTGGAACATTACAAAAAAGGAAATTAATAATAGTGTCTCTAGACCCTTTAAAAAATACATTACCTTTTTTTAAAAGAGATCTTTTTTCTTTTGAGCGAATTAAAAGAATTGACGTAGTTATTTTTTCTCGGCAGATCGCAACCCTCTTTGAGGCAAAAGTTCCGGCTCTTACATCTTTCGAGCTTTTGGCTTCAGAGACCGAGAACAAGGCTTTGGGTAAAAGAATGCAAGAGGTGGTGGAAGATATAAAGGGCGGATTGCGAATATCCGATGCCATTGCTAAACACCCAAAGGTTTTTTCACCTTTTTATGTAAACATGATTAAGTCTGGAGAGGAGTCGGGTAAACTTGAAGAAGTTTTTCTTTTTTTGGCGGATCATATGGAAAGAGCACACGAACTTACTTCCAAGGCTCTTCGTGCCTTTATATATCCTACTTTTGTTCTTTTTGCTTTTATGATTGTTATGGTTTTAATGCTCACAGTGGTTATTCCTCAACTTACCGGCATAATTGAAGAGAGTGGACAAGACGTGCCTTTTTATACTGATGTGGTTATTTTAATGAGTAAATTTTTGAGAAGTTTCGGTGTATATGTATTGGTTGTATTAGTTATTTTGGCAGTAATTATTTGGCGGTATACACGCACTAAGGCAGGAAAATTGGCTATTTCCAAATTACAACTGTCGGTTCCATATGTAGGAAAACTATATAAGAGTATTTATACAGCCAGAATATCGGACAATTTACACACATTATTTGGTGGAGGAGTTAGTATTGTTCGATCTTTAAACATTACGGCATCGGTGGTAGACAACCATATATACAAACTTATTTTAGAAAAAACCACTGAAGCTGTTAAGGGAGGTGGAAATATCTCCGAGAATTTTTCTAAATATGATGAAATCCCACACTTAGCTTCTCAAATGATAAAAATAGGAGAAGAAACTGGAAAATTGGACTTTATCCTAAAAACTCTAGCAGATTTTTACAGAAAAGAAGTGGATCAAGATTTAGAGACATTGGTTAGTATGTTGGAACCAGTAATGACTATTGTTTTAGGTCTTTCAGTAGGGCTTCTTTTGGCGTCTGTTCTTATTCCGATTTATGACATAGCTATGAGCGTTTAATTTTATCCACACTTAATAGATTAATTTTTTATAAGATAAGGGTTATAATGTAAATAGTTAAAGATCAATAAATAGGTCGATTAATTAGGTATATAAGTACAATGTTAAAAAGAGAAAACAAAGGTTTTACACTTATCGAGCTCCTTGTCGTAATTACCATTATTGGTATTCTGGCAGCGGTTATTTTGGCGTCGTTTGGTGGTGCAAGAACAAAGTCAAGAATTGCTTCCATGCAGTCTGGCTTGCGTGGTGTATTGCCAGATATAACCATGTGTTCTATTGACGGACAAGCTCTTAACGCGCCTGTATCAGGAACAATACTTTGTACTGGTTCAGAATCAAGTTGGCCAACTCTTCCTTCTGCTGGCACTTGGAGTTATGCTTCAACCGATCTTTTTACGGCAAATGACGGCGTTGGTGATTTTAGTATAACTGCGAGTGGAGATAGTGTGGTTATTACCTGTACAGAAGGTGGATGTACGACCATTTGATAATTGTTAATAGTTATTAATTTTAATTTTTATGATTATGTTTAAAAGAAACAAAGGTTTTACACTTATTGAGCTTCTTGTTGTGATTGCCATAATTGGTGTTTTGGCATCAGTTGTTTTGGCATCATTTAACAATGCTCGAAAGAAATCACGTGACGCTCGACGAGTTGCTGATATTAAGCAATTGCAATTAGCGTTAGAGCTTTTCTTTGATGCTAGTAATGCATATCCTACTGATGCTCAAGGTTTGGCAATTTTGGCGACCAATGGGCACATTGCAGCTGTAGCAAATGATCCACTTGGATCATCGGAGTCTTACGACTACGAACAATGTTCAGCCACTTCGTATCATTTAGGTGCTTCACTTGAGGAGAGTACCAATCCTGCCTTGGCAAACGATAGAGATAGTAGCCCAACTAGTTGTACGGATCTTACTGGAGCAGATGAAGACACTGTTACCACTGGATGTGAGAGCGATATGACTGCTCGATATTGTTACGACGTAAGTCCGTAATTTATAGGTTCGCTAAGTTTTTTGTGTTAAAATCAGGGTATGTTACATATCCTGATTTTACTTTTTGGTACCGCCGTTGGTAGTTTTTTAAACGTAGTTATTTTACGTTTAAATAGTGGGATGTCTTTTGTTAAAGGAGGTTCTCGTTGTTTTTCATGCCAAAAACCTTTAAAGTGGCATGAATTGATACCTATTTTTAGTTTTTTGGCCCAAAAAAGAAAATGTCGAGGATGTGGTAGTAAAATATCTTGGCAATATCCAGCAATAGAAATAACAACAGGGTTGTTATTTCTATTAATTTTTCTTAAATTTGATAGTTGGCTATTGGCTATTGGCTATTGGCTAATAACTAGTTTGCTAGTGGTAATCGCCGTCTATGATATTCGGCATTTTATAATCCCCAATAAGATCGTTTGGCTATTTAATTTGGTGGCATTTCTAGGTATTTTTTACAAAGGACCGTCCTTTGTTGGTAGTATTTTGGCTGGAGTTTTGTTCTTTGCCTTTTTTGCAATACTCTGGGCAGTTTCTAGGGGTAAGTGGATGGGTTTTGGAGATGCAAAGCTAGCGCTGGGCTTGGGATGGTTTTTGGGACCAATAAACACAATTTCTGCATTTCTTTTTTCTTTTTGGTTGGGGGCTATTTGGGGGCTAATTTTAATGGTTATTTTTAGGGATAAATATAGTATTAAAAGCAAAATACCATTTGCGCCATTCCTTATTTTAGGGTCTCTTTTGGCGTTTTTTCTTGATATAAATCTTTTGACCCTATTTCAACTATAAATATGGAGAAAAAAGATGCTAAAAAAAGAATAGAGAAGTTAAAAGAATCTATAAATTACTATAGCTATCAATATCATGTTTTGGATAATCCCGAAATTTCAGATTCTGCTTGGGATTCTTTAAAAAAAGAGCTTTCTGATCTTGAAAGCCAATTTCCAGAATTTATTACACTCGATTCACCAAATCAGCGAGTGAGCGGTGAACCTTTGGATAAATTTCAAAAAATCTCTCATAAGTTACCGATGCTTTCTATTCAAGATGCTTTTTCTTTTGATGAAATTCAAAATTGGGAAAATAGGTTAATTAAGAAGTTAGAAGGCAGAAGTGAGAAGTTGGACTATTTTACGGAGTTTAAAATAGATGGATTATCGGCTTCCTTGAAATATGAAAAAGGAGTTTTTGTGCAGGGTTCTACGAGGGGGGACGGAAAAATTGGTGAAGATGTTACTCAAAATTTAAAAACTATTGCTTCTATTCCCCTAAAGCTTCAAAGATCGATTGATTGTGAGGTGAGGGGAGAAATTTTTATTACTAGAAAAAATTTTAAAAAGTTTAGTAAAGAGTTTGCCAATCCACGAAACTTAGCAGCTGGTTCTATTCGTCAATTAGATTCCAGTATTACTGCTTCTCGAAATTTGAGTTTTATGGCGTGGCAGTTGCTCGGTTGCTCCCGACAAGATAGTGAACACCGGGAGTTATCAAGTCTTGGTTTTAAGGTAGTTCCTGGGAAGTTTTGTCAAAATTTGAATGAGGTTAAAAAATATTACGAAAGTATACACAGAGAAAAATTGGATTACGAAATTGATGGTTTGGTGGTGGGAGTAAACAATAATCAAATTTTTAAAGATTTGGGGGTAACTGGTAAATCGCCACGAGGCACTATTGCTTGGAAGTTTCCTAGCGAAGAGGCGACCACTGTGGTGGAAGATATTAAAATACAAGTTGGGCGGACTGGAGTTTTGACACCGGTGGCATTTTTGAAACCAGTAAAGGTTGGAGGGGCGAGTATAAGTAGGGCGACCTTGCACAATAAAGACGAAATTGAACGTCTTGGGTTGAAGATAGGGGATACAGTTATTATCGAGCGCGCTGGAGATGTTATTCCAGACATAAAGAAAGTTCTAGTGGAATTACGGGATGGAAGCGAAAAAACCTTTAAAATACCCGTTAAATGCCCAGTTTGTGGTGAAGATGTTGCGGAAGACAACAAGGGTATTTTGGTACGCTGTGAGAATAAAAAGTGTAATGCTCGAAAGAGCAGAGGTTTGCATTATTTTGTATCTCGCCCTGCATTTAATATTGAAGGACTGGGGCCGAAAGTGATTGATGCACTTTTAGACAATGGTCTAATTCAAGACAGTGCAGATTTATTTGAGCTTGAAGAAGGCGACTTAGTTCCCTTGGAAAGATTTGCGGAAAAATCTGCCCAAAATTTGATCGAGTCTATTAATGCTCGAAGAAAAATTTCTTTGCCTAGATTTATAATTTCTCTGGGGATTATGCACGTGGGAGAAGAAACAGCGCAGGTTTTGGCAAACAAGTTCTCCGCCCAAGGCGGACCAGCCTCGGGCTGGGGTGCACTAGAACGTATAAAGCAAGCTACAAAAGAAGAGTTGGAAAATATTTCTGATGTGGGGCCGATTGTGGCGGAAAGCATTTTTAATTGGTTTAAAAATGAACACAATAAAGATCTACTTGCCAGACTTTTAAAACAGGTGAAGATACAAGATATAATAACCAATAACCAAGAAACAAGAAACAAGAAAATTTTGGGGAAGAAGTTTGTGCTGACGGGGAGTTTGTCTATGGAGAGAGAAGAAGCAAAAACAAAAATAAGAAAGAGTGGTGGTAGTGTGAGTAGCGCGGTTTCTAAAGAGACAGATTTTGTAGTTGCGGGAGAAAATCCGGGCTCAAAATTTGCCAAGGCAAAAGATTTGGGAATTAAAATTTTAAGTGAAGAGGAGTTTATAAAACTTCTGGAGTGATATAGTATATATAGTATGGAAATATCTAAAAAAGATGTGAAAAATTTAAGTATCTTGGCGCGAGTTGGGATAGACGATAAAGAAATAGAACCAATGCAAAAAGATTTAGAGAAGATTTTGGAATTTGTTTCTAAATTAAAGAGTGCAAAAACATCAGATGTTGACGCAAAGACATCTGACGCTGAGAATTTGATGCGAGAAGATAAAGACCCACACAAAAGCGGGGAATACACAGAGGATTTGTTAAACCAAGCACCCAATTTGGGGCGTGGTTTTGTTAAAGTAAAAAAAGTTTTTAATGACTAAAATAAATCTTTCAGAACTAAGTATAAAAAAGGCTCACAAATTATTGCAAAGTGGTGATATTTCAGCGCGTGAGTTGGCGAGTGCATACCTAGATAATATAAAAAAAGACAATAAAGACCTTAATGTTTATTTGGAGGTGTTTGATGATGTGTTGGAACAGGCGGAAGAGGCAGACCAGAAAATAAAATCTGAGAAAGAATTGCCTATATTGGCGGGTATTCCTATGGCCATTAAAGACAATATGCTTATTAAAGGGCGAAAATGCTCGGCTGGTTCAAAAATACTAGAGGGCTTTGTTGCGCCATATGGTTCTACGGCGGTAGAAAAACTTAAAAAAGAAGGAGTCGTGTTTTTGGGGAGAACAAATATGGATGAATTTGGTATGGGGTCTTCTACAGAACATTCTGCATATGGCGCAACAAAGAATCCTTACGACAAAGAACGGGTTCCGGGAGGTTCTTCGGGGGGTTCAGCAGCAGCCGTTGCCAGTCAGATGTGTATGGGTGCGCTGGGTTCTGATACTGGGAGTTCTGTTAGGCAGCCTGCTGGTTTTTGTAATATTGTTGGTTTGAAGCCCACTTACGGAAGTGTTTCAAGGTCTGGATTAATTGCTTTTGCCTCTTCTTTGGAACAAATTGGCCCTCTTGCTAAAACAGTTGAAGATGCGGAAATAATTTACAATGCTATCAAGGGTAAAGACTCTATGGATGCGACTTCTGTGGGAGATCCAATCTCCAACAGAAATAATCAAAAACTAAGAGACAATAATCAAAGTTTAACGATTGGCGTTCCGAAAGAGTTTTTTAATTTGGAAGGGGAGAACGAAGGGATTGAAGCTGGGGTGGAGAAAAACATCAAAGAAGCTATTAGTGCCTTTCGGGAAAATGGTATTGAGGTTAAACAAGTTAGCCTTCCTAGTTTGGAATATGCCATAGAGACTTATTATATTATTATGCCAGCTGAGGCTTCTTCAAACTTGGCTAGATTTGATGGAGTAAAATATGGTCTTTCTAAAAAAGGAGATGATTTACTTGCCGACTATATGCAAACCAGAAAAGATGGGTTTGGAGATGAGGTTCGCAGAAGAATTCTTTTGGGAACCTATGTTCTATCGGCTGGGTATTATGATGCCTACTACAACAAGGCACAGAAAATTCGAAATTTAATGCGTCAAGAATTAAAAAAGACTTTTGAAGATGTTAATGTTCTTTTGTGTCCCACTTCACCAACACTTCCTTTTAAGATTGGCGAAAGAGTAGAAGATCCCATAAAAATGTATTTGGCGGATATTTTTACAACTACAGCTAATCTCACTGGCGTGCCAGCCATTTCCATACCAGCAGGGCTTAGTGGTAAACTACCAGTAGGGCTCCAACTTATGGCGCCTTGGTTTTGTGAAAAGAGATTATTTGAATTAGGTAAAAAATATGAAACCCTTCATTAATGTAGAATATATCTTTCAAAAAGTTTATGACTTTTTTATTTGGTTGTGGACATTTGCTTTTGGGGGAAGCCAAGGTTTTGCGGGTCCATCTTCCACGGTGATCATAGTCGTTGCTTTTATTTCTGTTGTGCTTGCTATTGGAGTAGCTTACAATCTTTATAAAATTTTTAGAATGAACAAACAGCATCTCGCAGAGTTAACGAAAATTGTTACTGACGTATCGCACGAAGAGAGGAAAACTGAATGGGATGGAATAAAAAAACATATAGATTCTGACAATGAATCTGATTGGAGAATGGCTGTTTTGGAAGCCGACAGTTTAATGGAAGATATTATCAAAAAGATAGGATATAAAGGAGAGACTTTTGGTGATAGGCTTTCCAAGGTAAAGTCGTCTCAACTTAAATCCATAGATGAAGTTTGGTTTGCACACAAGATGCGAAATAGAATTGCGCATGAAGGGAAGAGATTTAAATTAACCAAAGGCAGTGCCCAAAAAATAATAGACAGTTATGAAAAAGCGTTTAAAGAGCTTGAATATATTTAGAATATTTGTTAGTTTGAGGTGAAATTTGAATTTTGAAAATCAAGAAGGGAGAGTGAGAATGTTTATTAAAAGGTGGAATAATTACGATGGAGGGGTGCTTAAGGTTGATCCTAGTGTAAAAAGGATGCTTAGCAATATAGACCCAGAAGACCTTGAAGTTCTGGAAGATATGGCGGAAGGATTTGCTGAAGAGATTGGGTTGGAGTTTGAACATAACCTTATGGAAGGTTGGCAGGAAAAAATGTTGTTTTGGGCGATGGTTACTGATCCTAAAAATGGAGACTTGTTAATGACTAAAGAGTCTATAGATAGTGTTTTGGATTCGGTTGGCTCTGTAGAATTTCACGCTTATAGAAGCAGAATGTCGGCTGAATTTCTTAAAGAACTCAAAAAGCTAAAAGAAGAACGTTGGCCTTAATAATAAATAAAAAACGACCGAATGGTCGTTTTTTTTGTGTTATAATAAAAATATGAAAACAGTGAGACTAATTTTTTCAATAGTTATTTGTGAGCTGGTGGGTATTGGCGGGGCTTTGTTTACAAGCCCAGCTCTATCTTCGGCCTGGTATAAGAGCTTGGAAGTACCTGCTTTTAATCCGCCAAGTTGGGTTTTTTCTCCGGTCTGGATTACTTTATACGCCTTAATGGGGGTGTCTTTATATTTGGTATGGAGATATAAGATTCTTTTCTTTGTGCATTTGTTTTTGAATGGGTTGTGGTCTGTTTTGTTTTTTGGTTTGCAAAGCCCGTTTTATGCTTTTTTGGACATTGTTGTTTTGTGGGTTTTAATTTTAATTTTAGCGATAAAATTCTATAAAGTGAAAAAAATTGCTGGTATTTTGTTGTTACCGTATTTGGCTTGGGTAAGCTTTGCTTCGGTTTTAAATTACTTCATTTGGGTGCTGAATTAGGCTAATTGTTGCCAATGTAGGGCTAATATACTATTATAAACTCACCACGTCATTCGACATGGCGAGCATCGCGGGGAAGTGTAGTGGTTGCACGGGAGGCTCATAACCTCCAGGTAGTGGGTTCGATTCCCACCCCCGCAACAGCCAACAGAGGAGCCCACTTTAGGTGGGCTTTTTCTGTTGTTGCTGTTGCGTGGGGAAGAAGGCAACTTCTTGCCTTCTGTTGGGAATCGAAGGCCGGAAGCATGTTGAGCCTGCCTGCCGCCTGCCTGCCGCCTGCCTGCCGGTAGGCAGGGTAGGCAGGGTAGGCAGGCGAAGCGAAACAGCTGAGGCGGGTGAGAAGCGAATACTTGGAGCTTCGCAAGACCTTTTGAGGTATTTTTGGAAAAAATATCCAAAAGGTGTACAGACCCTGTAAGGGTCGCGAGTACTTAGACTTTTGCGAAAACTTGGAGCAAAAGACTTAGTAACTTGTGACCGATGACTGTGGAAATCGAAAGGCGAGCGACCGATTCCCGTCGTAACTGCCATTGACAAAGCAATAAATTAGTGCTAGTGTTTCCGTAGAACAGTGGACAGATTTTGACAAACATTTTCTGCAAAAAGGAGGTTTTGTTATGTTGAATATCTTCGCTCTTATTGTGATTGCCTTGGTTTGGATTGTTGCCGATAAGCTAGTAGCGACAGATACGGGCTTTGAGCAACCAAAACTCGAAGATGGATTTGGGGCATGGTTTTTTTGGAAAGTTCCTTCATATGTGGCAGGTATTTTGACCGGCCTGCTCATCGCACGGCCAATCTAGAAAAACACAAGCTTCACAAATTCAAAGGGCTACCGAGAAATCGGTGGCTTTTTTACTTCCACCACTCCCTATATCACCCCCGCCCGAACGACTGATATAGTTCAGTCGGGCAGGCAAAATCTCTAATTCTAACAATTCTACTGTTGATAAAATAGTAAACTTATTATACTATCACCACAGAACAGTCGAGAAGTTTTAATAAACATTCCGAAGGAAAGGAGAAATTGAAATGGCAAATATCGAGATTTACGGAAAACGACGCAACATAGGGTCTCTAGAGAATAGTATAATTACGTGGATTCAGAATGCTGGACTGGAAGAGGAAACAGTAGTTACAATGATAGAATCGTCTTCTCGGCCTTGTGGCAAAGATGGTAGGCTGGTATGTCATATTAGGGTTTGTTCTCCTGACATTGAAGAAATACAGGAAGTTGTGCAGGTTTTAAGAGAAAATAGAGCAGGAATGCTAGGGCTGAGTGTTGAAACGCTTATCTTGAGTAGTTTTATTCCCAAAGAAGAAATGTCGTAATATCGCCATTCAAAGGGCTACCGAGAAATCGGTGGCTTTTTTACTTCCACCACTCCCTATATCACCCCCGCCCGAACGACTGATATAGTTCAGTCGGGCAGGCAAAATATCCAATTACTATATTTCTGTTATTGACAATATAATAAATTTATTAGATTGTATTAGCAGACGATAACTGTTCGTAAACAAAGAATTTGTCAAAAAGGAGAGAAACATGATACCCATAGCTTTGTTCGTTCTTGGTATTCTTGCTACAGTGTTATTAGGGTTTACATCTTTAGCAGGTGGCGAAGATGATAAGAAGGGCCTAACATCCATTCCCTTCTTGCTTCTTCTCGCGTCTGCAGTGGCAAAGTATTTAGGGATGTAGTTTAGTTTAAGTTTTAACCAAAGGCGGTCTTTATGACCGCTTTTTTCTTATCAAAAAAACACCTAAATCCACTATGAAAACCTTACTTGGTTTTCATGGTGGAGGCCAAAAGGTTTTAAAGAAGAAATAAATAAGTTAAAATAAATTTACTTGTATTGAGCTTAATCGAAATATGAAAAAAGTATTGTTAATTATTTTAATAATTATTGTTGTCTGGTTTGCTTTAAGATTTATTATTGGTGGCTCAGAAGACACTTGGATTTGTGATAAAGAAAAAAATGAATGGGTAAAACACGGAGTTCCTAGTGCACCTATGCCAACTGAACCTTGCGGTGAGGTAATTTGTGAAAATCAGGATGTGGAAACTTGTCCAGAACAATGTGTAGTTTGTCCGCCTTGTATAGCATGCAGTTCAATCAGTTGCCAAACAGAAGAATTTTGTGAAAGTATTGGTTTTGATAAAGATTGGCATAAAAACATAAAAGAAAATATGCCTCTTATTTTTCATGAAGAAATACACTCTATTGCCAACAACAGCAAAGAATGTTCAATGGCGGGTATTTTAACTGATGATTATTTTTATAACGAAAACTCTAAAACCTGGTGGATTGATTTAGAAAGAATGCCTGAACTTGAAAAAGATGGGTGTAACCCAGCTTGTGTGGTTAATGAAGAGACAAAAACAGCAGAAGTAAACTGGCGATGTACAGGTCTTTTGCCTGAATAAAAATAAATTTATGAACAAACAAAAAAGTCGAAGAATTAATTATTAATAAAAAATTATAATAAAAATATAACCACCATGATAATAAAAATTTTAATAGCCATAGCAGTAGTTTTGTTGGCATTGCTGGTAATATTCAGAAAGAAAATAAGAGAAATTAGAATAAACAAACCTTTATTTATAATAGGATTATCTTTGGCCTTGGTTGGTGCGGGTGTAATGTTCCATGGAAGTATTTTAGGCGAGAATAATTCAGGTATTGCTACAATCATTGGCATTGTTGGGATAAGTTTAATAGCTGCGTCTAATTTTAGACTTCTAAAATAAATATATGAAAAATAATTTAAAAAAATACCCAAAAGGATATTTTGTAAACATGTGTATGGCAATAGGGATTCCTCTTGGTATACCTTTGGGGCTTGCTTTTGGTAGCCCCGCTTTTGTTGGAGTTGGGGCAGGTCTCGGTATGGTTATGGGGATGTCTATCGGTCATGGAATAGAAGAAAGGTATAAAAAGAAAGGAAGAATTAGAGAACTTACAGAAGAAGAAAAGAAAAGGCAAAAACTAGGAGTAAAAATTGCAGTAGCATTATTAGTGTTAGGCGTTGCAGTTTTTTCAGTTTTATTTTTATTAAATAAATAAATATGAATAAACAAAAAAACAAATTTCCTTTTTGGATACACATAGCTATTGGGGTTATTTGGATTATTCTTGGAGCAACTGTTATAGACGGTGCTCAAACATTGCTATGGATAGGGGCAGGATTGGTGTTTATCACAATCGGGATACTGGCTAGCAGAAAACAAAAGAAATAAATCTATGGAAAGAAAACTAGACAAACTGGCGGAATTAAACAAAACTGTTTTAACCACAGACATTTGTCGGTTTTGTATTTGTAATTAAGTTGATAATTAACATTTCGTTAGGTGTTTTTCCATTCAAGGAACAGTGTTCGTCGTTGTTGTATTCATCGTTCCAAATTTTGATAAGGAAATGGGTAAATTCCTAGACAAACACCACCAAGATGACGGGTGGCTTTTAAATTACAAAACCTTTTGACAAATCATTTTGAAACAGCAAAAGTTCGATTAGGAATAAACGTGTTAGCTCCAATAGGAGAACATAACGAATACCGTCTCTGGAAAGTTTATATGTCCGTTGGTGGAATTAGTAAAAACAATCGCCCAAGAGTTTGTTTTTCAAAAAAAGAGGAAACAATTATATTTTTGTGTTTTGGTACGCATGTAGAAAATTATAAAACAAGAGATTTAATTGTAATTGGTAAACAACGAATTAAAGAGTTTCTTGGAGAAAAATAATACTTTTCTCATTTTTTTTGCTTCCACACAACAAGGGGGGTCGTGTTGACGGAACAGTTAGTTTGTGTTAATTTATATTTAAATAAACAGTTGTTTGAAAAGGGGGTAATGTAAGTGGAAAGATATCCAAGTTTTAAATTTTATATTGAAAAAACAAAATACCTTTTGAAAAAAATGTATTTATTATTTCCAAAATGGTATAAAGGTAAGTTTAATGAGAAAGATTACCAATAAGCCACCCCGGCAATGGGGCGGATTTGGGATTGATTTATGCCATCAATGTTATATCATGCAAGAAACGCACATTTAAAGGGGGGCAAAAATTGGAACCTGTTTATAAGAAAAATGTAGGGGAGTATTTGGTGATAATGATAACTGGAGTCGGTGGTTTATACATAGCCGAAGTAATCCAAGAAGAACCCTTAAGATTAAAGGTTGAGGAAACTGGTCCTTATGCAAGCTTAAGGTGGGATGATTTTATCATTTCGGATTTTGAATCCGAACAAATTCAAGATGATGAAAAGTCTACGGAGCTTTTAAGGAAAGCTCAAAAAAGTGGACATCCGTTTTTTTCTGGATTGAAAAGCCTTGGAGTTGACGACGGAAAATTACACGAGATACTGCCCGTAGAAACGGAAGACAGGGGGGACAAATGCCAGTAGAAATTATTCTTTATGATAGCGACAGAAACAAGACTGAACTTACGAATACTTCCATGTTTCATCTTACTAACTCTTTACCAAATATTGTTGCTGAAGAATTGAGTTTACCAGATGCTCTTGGTGAGGAGGTATATCCAGAAGAGGTTAGGGTGCGCGTTTTTGGATCTTCTAGTTATGATATAGTTCGTCATGTTTTAGAAATTACAATTTACGCCGAGCACAATTTTTCGCGAGAAGAAAGTTTGGAATCTATAAAGATGAACATTATTGAGCGCATTAGCGTATTTGTTCCCAAGGAAGTTAATGCAGATCTTTGGATAGTCTTGGTACCCAACTCTTCTTATGGAATTTTTCAGGGAACAGGTAGGTATAGCTAAACATAAACACCAAAAGCCGTCGGTAGCAATACCCACGGCTTTTTTGTTACTAAAACTTCACCATAAATAAGGCACAATATGTTATCATTAAAGCAATGAAGAGCAAGAAACTATATTTTTGGGAAACTTTATTTGTCGTTTTAATAATCGCTTTGTCAGTTTGGCTGGGCCCAATGGTAGACAGTGGTGATTTTTTCCAGAAAGCTGCTATGAAATATGGGTATCTGGGAACTTTTGTTGTTTCGATTGTTAGTGGTTTTAATTTGATTGTTCCAGTTCCAGCCGTGGCCTTTTTTCCTGTTTTGGTATCTGTCGGACTGAATAAGTGGTTTTTAATTTTGATAATTTCTCTGGGGGTAACCATTGCCGACTCGGGTGCTTTTTTTGTGGGGAAGTATGGCAGAAAATTGGTGAAGGAAGGTACCTTAAATAGAATAGAAAAGTTGAACGAGTTATATGAAAAACACCATTGGATGCCCCTAACTTTTCTTTTACTTTTTGCCAGCGTGGCACCTCTGCCGAATGAACTTTTAGTTGTTCCGCTTTCCTTTTTGGGTTTTAAGTTAAAATCTATATTGCCAGTAGTATTTTTTGGTAATTTAATTTTCAACAGCGCAGTTGGACTTGGGCTGGTTTCCATTTCAGGAATTATTTAAGTAACCCCTTTAAAAATAGAGGTTTTTGTTTTATGATAAATACAATGACAGATGCTCAAAAAATATTTAGTATTTTAATTACATTAAGTTTTCTAGGATTTGTTTTGTATTCCAATGGGGTAATTCCTAGTATAAATTTTTATCAGGCAAAACCAGTGACTCAAACTGCGTCTGTTTTAGATGCAGTAGAAACTATTGACTATGTTGGCTCACTAGAACGTGAAGGGCTTACTATACCTGAATATGAATTAATCATTCGAAACCTTGAAGCGAAAATAGAAAAGTTGGAATCTTTGTCTTCAGATGTAAAAGAAATAACAATTACTAAAGAAGTTCCTGTAGAAAAAGTGGTATACAAAGAAGTTGTCAGAGAGGTGGTAAAGGAAACTGTTTGCGATCCCACTATCCCCATTATCTCGTCTGTTGAATTTGTTCCTGGAATAAATCCAACATCAATAAAGTGGAAAACAGACGAGCTTACAAAATCTAAAATTTTTATTAGTGGTGGAGATATTGTAGACAAGATAGAATTGCCGTCAGTTTTTCCTGTGGCTAAAGGGCATAGAGTTGCCGTGGATGGCCTTCAATTAAAAACTCGATATTATTATGAAATACAGGCGACGACTATAGAAAGAGGAAAAGAGAAAGGATCCGCAGTAAAACAAGGAAGTTTTTTTGTTACTCCAGACATAGAAGAGGAATAAACATTTGTTGCTCAAATGGTGATTTGTGTGGTATCTTGAAAGTAAATTGAAAATAATGGAAAAAGGGGGGGCTGGCATGGACAGATTACAGAAAGTTTTTTGGGGAAGCTTTACTTTTGTCTGTTTGTTTCTTGGTTTTGTAGATTTTAATATGCACTTGTTCAAGGGGCACATGTATTTGGTAACAGCTGTAGTAGTTACCTGCTTGACATTATGTGTTTCAAGCCTGTTGATAATGATTGGGGAAAGAATAACTAAATGGAGAAAAATTGCACGTCGCGGAAAAGGGGAGGGTCAATCTGATGGAAACGATTCTGATTGAAATAGATATGGATAAGGCCTCTCCTGAAACAAAAAAAAGAATTGCTGGAATGAGTATGATGACAGATAGGGTATTGGTTAAAGTAAGATTGCTTAG
>JBHPEK010000008.1:0-27171 GCA_042577045.1 Patescibacteria group bacterium | reverse complement strand
TCTTGATGAAATGATCTTGCTAAAACCTAAAAAATGGGATGGTAAATGGAGATTAGTTATATTTGATATTCCCGAAACCAAGAGATGTGCCAGAGATGCCCTCAGGCAAAAACTAGAACAATTAGAATTTTATCAATGTCAAAAAAGCACATGGATTCATCCTTTCCCATGTATTGAAGAAATAGAATTCCTGAAAAACTTTTTTAATATAAAACCATTTGTAAAATTATTCTTAGTTGAAGAAATGACAGACGGAAAAGTTTTATATCATTTTAAAGATTTAATAAAGAAATCTATATAAATTCCATTTGACCTATTTGTCACGATCGTAGTATTTAGGTAAAATGGAATTGAAGTTAAAATTAAAAAAATAAAAAGAGAACAAAACAAAGTAAAGAAAAAGCCCCATTTGCTCGTAAGCAATTAGGGCTTTGTTTTATATTTTATTTTTCATTGGCAAGACAACGTGAAAGTCGACTGCCTGTTTTAGAAAGTAAGACTTTTCTCCAGCCATAACGATCACCTGTTTTCTTTTGAATCGGAAATCGTTTGCGAGAGGAAGAAAGTCTTCGTCATGGGAAACAATTACAACACTATCAATAAGTGATGTTTGTAAATATTTCCTCGCCAAATTGATCATAATTGAATCTACTTTGTCTTTTTGCTTTAACTCGCCGTCTTGCACAATGGTGCCCGGACAAACAACTGGTATAAAACCATTATTATGTGCGTCCATTGGTAAATCCGTTCTGCTTCCCATGGAGTTTTCAAAATTTCGTTGAGAGGCAAAGAGGAAAGCGAATTCAATTGTGCCAAATTCTAGGCATTTTTCAATAATCGCCTTCAGATCTATGATTTTTCCTTCTTCTGAAGCCGAAATATTTATATTATCGTAATCAACCAGAACCATAACCTTTCTTGTTCTTTTTTTCATTTAGTCCGCCCGAAATGAATTGCGGGCCCGATGTTCTGGGCCCGCTTGATCTTAGTCAGTTGCCTCTTCCCGCTTAACGGAAGCAGGAGGAGCGGGACGGATTTGGGCCTGATACTTACGTAGGCCTTCTACCGTCTTCCCGCCGACACCGGCTATTTCCAACAAATCTTCGTCGGTTTTGGAAAAAATACTGTCCAAATTTTCTACTCCTCCAACCGCTTCGGCGATCTTCTGAATACTGGCGGGTGCCTTGGCCAGTTCCTCTTTAGCTTCCACCACCCGACGTTCTGCATCCTGCTCCTTTCTTTGGATGTTGACCAACGCCTGAAGCGTCTTAATTAAAGCTTCGGCCTTTTTCCTGTGCCCTTCTGCCATAGATCGGTTGGGTATTCCACCCTTATACCAAATAAACGGAATGCTCACTTTGTCATGACGACCCAGTGAACCGAGGGCCTCCGTGACCTTGGCCACATATTGCTCAGCACCCTTACGTTTGTTGTCCCGATACACATTTATAAGCATGTGACCTTCGGAGAACTTCCGAGTGCCTTTGGTGTTTGGAGCGCTATAGAAATAAAAGCTCCCCAAGTTGCCTCGATCGAAACTATCAAGATCGTGACTCACACCAGGGCGATTGGGGTCGGAAATCTTAGAAACGGCGGACTTTTTATGCTCATCCACCATTTTCCGCACCTCAGCCTGCAAAGCGCGTTGACCAGAAGCCGCAGTTCCGTCTTCGCCGAGAGCAGAAAAATAAGTCTTGCCATCAAAAAATATAGTACCGGTGGGCCATTTATCTTTCATGGTTGGCCGGGCTTCCCGCTTTTGCGCTTCGGTTGGGATGTAATATCTCCCCTCGGACACAACGCGCTCCATCATGGCAATCACGGCGCTTTTGGAAGCTCGGTCGGTATTCCGAACATCCTCCACCAATATCCTTAATTTCAATTTTCCGAGGACCGGCTCTTTAACACTAAAGATATTTTCAAGAGTCTTGTTTGCCTTATTCCAGTCCAAAAGGGCGTCGGATGAGAAACTTTCGATGCCACTGGGGAAATCTACCAAAATATCTTTTTTGGTTTTTTCCGCCACGATAGCAAGCTCGGTGGCTTTTTTCAACCAGGTCTCTTCATCTTTGGCCTGCTGAATCCGCTTGGCTCTTTTTTCGTCCGAAACGGCCAAATCTTCGGGTGTAGTCTCCACTACCGGCAATCCATCAGTTGTGGTCTCAACGACCTGCGCATCGGCGCCATTACCTTTTTTTTCTGCTTTTCTTGCTTGCTTTGAGGGGGTAACCCTCAACACATCTTTTAATTCCATGTCTTACTCCTTTTTTCTAAGTCTTTCTGTTTTTTTCTAAAAAATTAATCT
Source organism: Patescibacteria group bacterium (assembly GCA_042577045.1). GTDB lineage: Bacteria > Patescibacteriota > Minisyncoccia > JAHISW01 > Tagabacteraceae > JBHPEK01. The sequence continues at coordinate 24,866 of JBHPEK010000008.1, read as the reverse complement.
TGCCCGAAATGGGCCAAACAAAGGTACTACTTTTAGCCTCCCTTCCCCCGCTCTGCGGGGTTTAGTATTAAAATATCAACGATCTTGAATCTTAGCTATATTATACATAAAGCAAACAACTTGTCAACCCCACGCTATTTAACTACTATATATAGTATGATATGGTAATAAACATGGTAAAAAAGAAAAAACAAGTAAAAATAGAAGAAAATACACGCCCCCCTATTGTAGTGGTGATGGGGCATATTGATCATGGAAAAACTACCTTGCTAGACCATATTCGTAAAACCAAAGTTACTGAAAGCGAAGCTGGTGGCATTACTCAGCACGCTGCTGCTTACGAAATAGAAAACAAAGGCAAGAAAATTACTTTTATAGACACCCCAGGCCATGAAGCATTTACCAATATCAGAAAGAGAGGGGCAAAAATTGCCGACATCGCTATTTTAGTAATTTCTGCTGACGATAAGGTAAATGAACAAACTATTGAATCCCTAGAAGCAATTAAAGAAACAAAAATGCCTTTTGTAGTCGCCATTAATAAAATTGACAAGGAAAATGCAAATCCAGAAAAAATTAAAAAAGAACTTTCCGAACATGAAGTTTATTTAGAAAAAATGGGTGGAAAAGTGCCTTGTGTAGAAATATCGGCAAAAACTGGAAAAGGCATAGATGAACTTTTAGAAATGATAGACCTAGTGGCAGAACTAGAAGAATTGAAAATAGATCCCAACAAGAATGCAACTGGATTTGTATTGGAGTCGCATGTAGACCCAAAGAGAGGCACAGCAGCAACATTGATAATTCAAAACGGCACACTTAAACAAGGAATGTTTGTTGTTTCTGAAAATTCTATCGCCCCCGTCAGAATATTTGAAAACTTCTTGGGAAATACAATTAAAGAAGCTGGGGCATCATCACCAGTAACAATAGTTGGATTTAATTCTTCGCCAAGCGCTGGGTCAGAATTTCAAAGTTTTGACAACAAGAAAGACGCCGAGCATATGTCAAGGACCGTCCTTGACATGACAACAAAGGACGGTCCTTTGTTAGAAAAAGAAGCTGAAGCAGGAGTTGTTATTCCTATTATAGTAAAGGCAGATGTTGCTGGTTCAGTGGAGGCATTTGAAAAGCAAATTAGAAAAATTGAAACAGAAAAAGTAAGATTTAATATTTTACGTGCTGATGTAGGAAATGTTAATGAAGATGATGTAAAGCTTGCTTCTAGCGGAGGTGGTGCATTAGTTGTCGGCTTCAACATAAATTGCCCAGCAAATATAAAAATACTTTCCGAGAGAATGGAGGTGACTGTAAAATTATTTAACATAATCTATGAAGCTGAAGACTGGTTAACAGACGAAGTAAATAAAAGAACCCCTATTGAAAAAGTTGAAGAAGTTTTTGGAAAAGTAATTGTTTTAAAAATTTTTAGAGACAATAAAAACAAAAAAATAGTAGGGGGAGAAGTGAAAGAGGGAAAGATTTTAAACGGTAAAAATGTTAAAATATACAGAAGAGACTTTTTGCTTGGAGAAGGACAAATTACAGAACTTCAGAAACTTAAAGTCAAAACAGAAGAAGCAAAAGAAGGTGAACAATTTGGAGCTCTTATACAAACAAAGGTTTCAATAGAACCAAAAGATACACTTGAGGTGTATGAAGTGGTAGCTAAATAGTGGCCTGGTAGCCAAGTAGTAAGGCAAGGGTCTGCAAAACCCTTACACGTGGGTGCAATTCCCGCCCAGGCCTCAAGGTAACCAGATTGACATGCCTGGGTGGTGGAATTGGTATACACGCACGACTTAAAATCGTGTCCCTCGGGATGCGGGTTCGACTCCCGCCCCAGGCACTAGAAAAGATAGTAAATTAAAAAATATTTATGCCGGGGTGGCGGAATAGGCAGACGCGCGTGGCTTAGGACCACGTTCCTTCATCGGAGTGCAGGTTCGATTCCTGTCCCCGGCACAAGACTCACCTACGCGAACTAGCGGGCTTGCCCGCCGAAGCTCGCTATGGCGAGCGAAGGCGGGATTAGTTTAGTGGCAAAATACGACCTTGCCAAGGTTGAGATAGGAGTTCGATTCTCCTATCCCGCACAAAATGAAAGAAGAGTGGCTAAATGCTACTCTTCTTTTGTTTTGATGTAGAAATAAGGGGAGAATCGAAAAGTTTTTGAGATATTTTGAAAAAATATCCAAAAGGTGTACAGAATCTGTAAGATTCGATTCTCCTATCCCGCACACGATAGAAAATCTTATTGCACAGCAATTTTAGATTTTCATCGTCCCGAGAAGCGAAACGACGAGGGAGTACCTCGAAATATTCTTCTATGTTTTACTGTTTTTTGGTGAAAAATAACAATCTCCTGTCATGAAAAACAGGAGAGGATAATTGAACTTGTTATAAAAAAGAGAAAAGCCCAGAAATATCCTGAGCCTTTGTTTGACTACTGGTTTTTTTGTTTTATGCCGAAGAACAAGGTTCTTGACTTGTATGCACCCATTTTTGTGTACGGTTTGAATAAAATTCCAATTTTTCTAATCTTGGACAATTCTCACAGTTTCTAAGTTGGTTGTCGACTTTTTTCCACTTGTGAAGTCCAAAAAGACAAAAAAACGATTTAATTCTACGAAAACTCATTTTTATTCTCCTTTTCAAAAAACATTTTGGTTCAAACTTAGTTAGAATTTAGCAAGTTAAACACATTTTTGCAATAGAACAGGTTCTAACCTGTTTCCCTAAAGTGCACAAAATGAAAGAAGAGTGGCTAAATGCTACTCTTCTTTTGTTTTGATGTAGAAATAAGGGGAGAATCGAAAAGTTTTTGAGATATTTTGAAAAAATATCCAAAAGGTGTACAGAATCTGTAAGATTCGATTCTCCTATCCCGCATATTGACTTTTTAATCATATCTGTTATAATTGTAACAGAATTTTAACTATCCACACTTTGACAAAAAAGGAGACCATCATGGACGAATTACCAGACTTAGACAAACTTGACGATTTCCCTGAGGAAAACTTTGAGGGTGAGCCAGACGAAGATTATATCCCACTTGAACCAGAAGAAAAAAGTTCATCAAACACAACTTCGTTATTAATCTTTACTCTTATTTCTGCCCTACTCTGTTTGGCGACACTTTATTTTTCATTAGCTTTAGATAATATTCTACCAGTACTATGTGTTGGCGTTGCTTGCGAAATAATAATCGCCTCTGGCTTTGGAAGCTTGCCTGTTGAACACTGGGGAGTAATGACTATGCACGGTGCCAGAACCAAGGTTTTTTTTGAAGAAGGTTGGTACTGGGTTCCGCCGTTTATCGGTGGCTGTGTAAAGATAGATACCCGGGAGAAATCTCAAGATATTCCCGAAGTAACAGAGTTGTCCGCAAATCATGTCCTCGTGACAGTGGGAGTATCTTTGCAAAAAAAAGTATCTCGTCTTGGACTGTTCTTGTCTGTTGAAGATGTTGATAAGGCGACCAACAACCTAACAGAAAGGACCGTCCGTTGGTTTATCAACAAAAATAATGCAATTGACCTCCCTCAAATGAAAAAAGAATTATCCGAGGAAATTGAAAAAGAATTGGACAAGATTGCCTTAGCTCGTTGGGGAGTGGATATTGCCGAAGTATTAGTAAAAAACATCCGGCTCCCAGAGAAATTAGAAAAGATCCTGATGCAAAAAGAAATAGAACCAGAAGAACGTGACGTTGAAATGAAAAATATTAATGCCCGAAACGAACAGGTCAAGGCAATGAAGAAGGGTCTCCCAGGGCTCAGCGACAAACAAGCACTCGATGCCGTTCAAGCTGAACAAGGAAAGGCCCAGCGAATCATTGTAGAAGGCGACGGTGGAGACTTTTCAAAAGGCGCCGCCATACAAAGAAAACAAGGAGGTAAATCATGAACCAGAAAAAAACCGCACTCGTCGCAGTTGTCTCGGCCCTACTTATCGTCGCCGGCATCATCTGGTTTTTTTCACCAGAAGAAGAAGGGCCACCTCCCACACCACAAGACAACGAACAATACAGCCCAAATGCAAAAGTAGCACCCCTCGAAATTGTTTCCCGCTGGTATCTAACAACGCAAGATTTACCCGGCCCTACTGGTGGAAATGTGGAGAGACTATTTGTAAAAACTCTAAAGAGAGATTTCAAATATCTCACCATGGAAACCGTAAACACCAGAAACGAACATTACTCCACCAACATTCAACTTATGTCGGAAGATGGAGGCACAGTGTATGAGGGCTACTGGAAAAATAACCACAATGGCTGGGAAGGTGAAATCTATCTACATTTCACCGAGAAAAACCAAGCCAGCGGGTGGCTAATAGACGAGAACAAAAAATACGTCATTGCCACCCTCTATGAAATTCAAAGTTTCGAATAAAAACCAACCCAGCCCCTCACGAAGGGCTGGGTTTTAGTTTCTGCAGATTTGCTTCTTACTGTAACGGAATTGAATCGCCGAAAATAGTTGTCGATTGAGCTGACTCCAAACTTTCAATTGGTGTTTCCAACCCTACCGTATTTCTCAAAAGAGCAATAATCCCCCAGAAAGATACCAAGACAAACATACCAATAAGACCATAGATGATGTAATTTCTTGCCGTCTTAATCTTTTCTGGATTACCTGTTGCCATCATAAACTTAACTATACCTAGAAGAAAAGTTGCTGCCGCAACAGCTATAAGAAGTTTATTTACCAAGTTAACAATTTCAATACTTTTCAATAAGATGCTTTGAATATCAGGGTCTGCAGCAAAAACAAATAAAGGCAAAGCAAGAAAAACTGCTCCGAAGATAATTTTATACTTAATTCTTAATACATTCTTCATAATACTCGTCCACTATGATCCTAAATAAACTATAAAATTTTCAATAACCCCAATTATTCCATAGGTGGAAGCAATAATAAACATCCCAATTATTCCCCAAACAAGGTGCTTTTTACCTGTGCTTCTTTTTTCGTCACTTTCAGAACCAGCAATAAATTCAATAAGACCGTAAAGAAAAAACAAAAAAGCCAAAGCACCCAACAAAAGAAGAGCGGGGTTAACTATCCCTTCAACAATTTTATTTATTAACTCCTGCATTTTTGACTAATTAAATGTCAAAATCAGCAAAAGATCCTGTCCCTGCTTCATCAACACCAAAAGCGTTGCTAAGGAAAGCAATAATCCCCCAGAAAGATACTAAGACGAACATACCAATAAGACCGTAAATAATATATCCTCTAGCAGCTTTTTCTTTCTCGGCGTCTCCTCCAGATGTAATATACTTGATAATTCCCCACAAGAATACCGCAACAGCAATAGCCATAAAAAGAGGAATGATAGCATCCACCACATTCTTTGCACCCTCAACAATATCTGTTACTTTACTAGCAGTTGCCGCGGCTAAAACCATCATTGGCATAGCCATAGTAACAATTGGTATTAATTTATATACTTTTTTCATAAATTTATTTATTAACGATAAATATCTTCGACCTAATTATTTTAAATTATAACGTCTTCATAAAATTAACCACGGCGTCAGCAATTACATTTGCTCCCAAAAGAATAGCTACGCCAATCACTGTCCACATAAAGGTTGCTTTGGCTTTTTTCAGTTTTTCTTCATTTCCGCGAGAAGATACAAAAAGAAATCCAGAATAGATAATAAAAATAACAGCTACCACCCCACCGATGGTTGTAACTATACCAGCAATAGACCCAACTAGTCCTGAAATAGTTTGATTCCCCAGTGGACTTTGTAAACCTCCTGTTCCTGCAGCAGTTAAATAATCATTCATATGTTTATATTCTATAATATAACGCCTTTTTTAGCATTTTAATAATGTGGATAAAGATTATTACTTAAATAACTCGCAATTTCCGCCCGCAAAAGGAAAATCATTCCAAAACGGTATATATCCAGTAGTTAATAAATTGCCCATAATGAGATCGACGATTAAATATGCAGAAAATGCTATCAGAATCCCGACGAGAGCTAAGTTTAAGGCTTTTTTCCCTTTCTCAATTTGAGCCGGATTCCCCCCAGCGGTTAACATCATAATGCCAGCGACAATGATAACAATAGTCCCCAAGGGAGCAATCAAATTTAAAGTTATGAATTGAACAATATTATTCGCCAAAGTGGCCAAGTCACATAAATTACACATTGGTTGCCCAACCCTACCACAAGGAACAATTGGATCTCCAACACTCCACGCAAAAGAAACAATAGGCAAAACCAGTAAAACCACCCCCGTGGCAATTTTATACTTAATTCTTAATACCTTCTTCATAATTCTTATTTAATTACTTTTTCAAGTTCAGCTGATAAAAGTCTATTGGCGTCGGAAATAGCGGAAGAGACGCCCTTCCTTCCTGAAGTAACAGACTCAATCATACTTCGGAATATCTGGCTGGCCACTTCTGCATCGGGCTCTAACCAAGAACGTGCCTGAAGAGCAGCCTTATAAAAAACAGACAATGCTGGATTGGAGTTTCCTTGAGCAAGTAACTTTCTACTAACAGATGGTATTAGAGAAGTATTTTCGAAATCCTTTAAACCTTCTTCATTTAAGAAAGCGAACGAAGCTCGCACCGCCGAATTAACATTGGAAGACATTTTGGACACAGCCACAGCATAAAGTTTCCCATAAGTGGCTTCAATCGGTCTATTTTCTACTTGAGGAACTGTAGTAACATCAAAACTTAAGTGGGGGTTTTTAATTTGAATATCTTTTATTTCACTAGCGTATCCGAAATACATAGCCAAACGCCCCGATGTAAACATCTCCTGTGAATTGGGTAACGCCCTGTTCCACGAATAGGAAATTTTGGATGGATTAGAAAAACTTGTATAGAAAGTAAGGGCACTAACTGCCGGATCAACAATTGCACCACTTCTCTCTCCAAACTTAAGCTCGAAAGATTTGGGCTCTATTATTTTGTTTCCACTCTGAAGAATTAGTAAAGAAAAAATTTCTTTAGCATTTTTAATATTTGAAAATTCACCCAGAGCGGTTCCACTTTCTAAAATGTTTCCCGATGAATCGTTCCTGGTGAGAACTTCTGAAAAGTTTATGAATTCTGACCAGTAGCGCGGTGGTGATGCCAACCCAGCTTTATTAAACAAGTCTTTGTTCCAATACATTACGATTACATCCACCGCAAATGGCACCGCAGCAACACCTTCTTCCAGTAAATATACCTCTGCCACATCGGCCAGACTGTCTTTGAAGGCTCTTTCAGTAAAAGAAGAATATGGAATTATTTGCACCTTGTTTAAGTGTTTAAGTAGCATATCTTGGGGCAGAAAAAAAAGATCAGGCCCTTCTCCACTAGCCAAAGCGTCTACTAATTCTGACTCGTAAACATCTGCTGTTTTTTCAATATAATTGATATTAAAAGCGCCTACTAATTTTTTACTACTCTGACTAGCTTCGCCAATAAGCCCTCTTACATCATTTTTGGGTAAAACACCCCACATTGTAAGGTCCGTGGTTACTACCCTAGATACCCCCGGTAAACCCGGTATTACCCCCGAAAGAACCAAAACAGCCACCACCACAAGGCCGATAATAATTATTGTAGCAATTAGTTGAAATTTACCCATATTTTATGTTTTCTTAAACATCAGTCCGTAATGATTTTCACCAGCATTAAATTCATTACTTAAACTAAAACCTTCTTTATTAAAAATCTCGATGACGCTTTCTTTACTAACCCTAGAGCTAGCAATAGGCCCCAAAGGTGCACCCATCCTCCAATCAATAACAGCCACTCTGCCACCTGGTACTAGAACTCGAAAAGCTTCTTTTACAATAACTGCTTTTTCTTCGGCCTGGAAAAGCAAACTAGAAATAAGAATAAAATCTATGGTTTTGTCGGCTAGACCTGTGGCATTTGGCGACTCTAAATCCACCCTGTTTGTTTCTATGTTTGTAAGGTGCTGGTGAGAAGCCATGCTATTGATAGCGCTTAATGCCTCTTTTTGAACGTCAAAGGAATAAACAATAGCCTTGCCAATATGCTTGGCCATAGCTACAGAAAAAAACCCTGAACCGGCACCAAAATCGGCAACCTTCATTCCTGGCATAAGTGAAAATTTTTCAACAATGTTTTCGGTGTTGATCACCCTGTTATTATACCACTACAAACAAGTTATAGAAGCGATGCTATCCCCAGACATCCCCAACATAAACAGTTTTCTTTTTTGGCTGTTTTCTACCCTCCACCATAGTTTTGTAAGTTTTTTCTATCTGTGGGAAGTCGGACTTCCCACAGATACCCAACTATCGAAACCTGCCTGCCGGTAGGCAAGGTCCAATGTCGATAGTTATCAACATATTAATTTAACTTAACCCAAATAGAATTTTAATTCTTTTGTTTATTTCTTTTTCTATTGCTTCGCTTACCTCACCAATTTCCCCAAGAACAATCTTTTTATCTAACGTTGCAATCTTGCCAACTTTAATAATAGAATCTACCTTTAAACCTGTTTCAGAAAAATTTTTACTTGTGCTTTTCACAACAACATCTGTATTTTGTAATCGTTTTGTTTTAACAGAAGAAATAAACACCACAACAAGATCTCCGCCGTGCTTAATATTGGAAACAATCACGGCCGGACGAACTTTTGAAGACGAAAGATCGGTAAAAGGAAATGGGATCAAAATAATCTTCCCTTTTCTATGCATACTTCTTTTTTAAATCTTTAACACTATAAAGATTTGGTTCTTTTTCTAAAAACTTAAAACTTGAAGAGCTCATGTTAATATTTGTAATTTCGTTTAAATTGTTATTTATATTTTCCGGATATTTTATAATCACAGCTTCTATTTTTTCATGTCTTCCAACACCAAACACCTGATCATTATATTTAATCTTGTTAAGAATTTCGGAAAAATTTTTTCTAGCCAAAGTTGTACTAATAATTTTCATTTATCTAAATTGTAGCATTTTGTACATTTTGTACAAGACTCTTACAAACAAGTTATAGAAGCGATGCTATCCCCGGACTTCAATCTCATTACTTTTACACCTTGAGTTTGTCTGCCAGATTTTGCAATCTCGGATAATTTGGTTTTTAGTATTTGTCCTTTTTTAGAAATGGCAATAATCTCTTCAAGTTCTGGCTCTAAAATTTTCGCAGCTACAAGACGGCCAGTTTTTTCGGTTACTTTGGCAGTTTTAATACCAGACCCTCCTCTCTTCTGTAAACGATATTGCTTGATACTGGTACTTTTACCAAATCCTTTTTGACTGATAGTTAAAAGAGGTGTGTCTTTTTCGTTGACTGATATAACATCTGCACCCACAAGCTTGTCTCCTTCCTTAAGCTTCATGCCTCGCACCCCAGCGGCAGTTCTTCCCATAGATCGTGCATCAGACTCTTTAAACCGAATGGCCTGGCCCGCGCTACTTACTAAAACAACATGATCGGACTTCTTAACAAATCTCGCCCAACCAAGTTCGTCATCTTTTTGTAACTTAATAGCAATTATTCCACCTCGGCGGACATCTTTGAATTGGGTGGCCGGAACTTTTTTGATTACTCCACCCTTGGTTATCATCGCCAAAGAAAATTTCTCCTCGTCTACACCTTTAGGCATCACTAAAATAGAAGTAACCCTCTCTTCAGCACCCAAAGACAAGAAATTAACAATAGATTTCCCTTTGGTTGCCCTTTTTCCCTCTGGCAAGTCATACATTTTCATCTTGAAAGCTTTTCCTTTGTCTGTGAAAAATAGCAAGTCATCGTGAGTACTAGCTTGTTTCAAGATATAGACCGAATCTTCTTCTTTTGTGGCCAAATCTATCACTCCACTTCCGCCCCTCTTTTGAATACGATAGGCTTCGGGCTTGGAACGTTTGATATATCCACCTTTCGTTAGGGTTAATGTTGCAGTTTCTTCAGGAATTAAATCTTCCATAGAAATACTTCCAACAGCGTGTTTTACAACCTTGGTCCTCCGCGCATCACCATAACGATCTTTCATATCCAGAAGCCCATTTTTAACAACCGCCAAAATCTTTTTTGGATCTTTAAGAAGATCCCGCAGTTCTTTAATTAACTTCTGTTTTTCTTTTAGTTCATCTTCTATTTTTTTCCTTTCTAGCCCAGCCAACGTTTGCAATTTCATCTCTAAGATTGCCGTTGATTGTTTGTCTGAAAGTTTGAACTTTTTTATTAATTCTTTGTGTGCAACTTCTTTATCTTTAGAAGCTCTAATTGTCTTTATAACTTCATTGATATGATCTAGCGCTTTTTTCAAACCCTCCAAAATGTGTGCTCTTGCCAAAGCAACATCCAATTCAAATTTAGTGCGTCGCTCAATAACAATTCTTCTGTGATCAATAAAATATTCTAAAATACTTTTTAAAGACAAAACTTCTGGCTGAATACCGTCTATCAAAGCAAGCATATTGAAATGATAGACTTTTTCTAGGTCAGTATGTTTGTAGAGAGTATTTAAAACTTTTTGAGGATTGGCCGTGCTTTTTAACTCGATGACTACCGAAAGACCATCTTTGTCTGATTCGTCTCTAATGTCTCTAATTCCTTCCACCTTTTTGTTGTGAACTAAGTCGGCCATTTTTGTAATCATTTCGGCTTTGTTTACTAAATATGGAATAGACGAAATTTGGATTTGAAATCCGCCTTGCCGAGTCGAGGCAGGCTTATTTTCTTTAGTTTCTACAATTTCGGCTTCTCCTCTAGTAACCACTCCGCCTCTTCCCGTAGAGTAGGCTGTTTCAACATCTTTTTTATTAAAAACAACTCCACCAGTTGGAAAATCTGGAGCCTGAACAAACTTCATTAAATCTTTGGTATCCGCTTTTGGATCTTCTATGAGATGGATAGTAGCATCAACAATTTCGGTAAGATTGTGGGGTGGAATGTTGGTAGCCATACCCACAGCAATACCAATAGTTCCATTTAAAAGTAGATTAGGAACCGACGAAGGTAAAACCTTTGGTTCTTTTAGACGTCCGTCGTAATTGGGCCCAAAATCTATGGTGTTTTTTTCTATATCCTTAAGCATTTCACTGGCAATCTTGGTCATTCTGGCCTCTGTATATCTGTGGGCAGCAGGAGGGTCTCCATCTATAGAGCCCCAGTTCCCTTGCCCATCTACCATGGGATAACGCAAAGAAAAATCTTGAGCCATGCGAGCCATAGCATCGTAAACAGACATATCGCCATGAGGGTGATACTTGCTTAAGGTGTCTCCAACAACAGTAGCTGATTTTTTAAACCGTGCCGAAGCGGAAAGCCCGTCTTCATGCATAACAGTTAATATTCTCCTCTGCACTGGTTTTAGACCATCACGCACATCTGGCAAAGCACGAGAAACAATAACAGACATCGCGTAATCTAAATATGACTTACGCATTTCATCTGAAATATTTTGTTGTATTATGTTATTTTTGTTTTCTTTATTATCTTCCATAAATTATGATGGTTAGCCAAACAAAAGCAACTAACGCTGTAAATATAATTGCCCAAATTATAGCTAGGCGCCTACGAGCATTTTCTGGCTTATTTCTTGTGTTTTCAATTCTCTCTAAAAAACCCATGTTAGTTTAAAAGTGGTTTCAAAACTATCACCTCTGTCTTTTTACCTAAAATATCTTTTTTCTTCAAGGTTAGTTTTTCTACTGGCTTAACATCTTGCCCAAACTCTTTCAAAAATGCAGAAAGCTCTTTCTTGTCATGACTCATGGGAATAATTATTTTGGGAGAAATTTGATTTATAACTTTTTTGGCATCTTTAAAAGGAGAGATAAATAAAATATCAACATCCGCCACCGCTTCTCGACTTTCCGAATTTAATTCTCCACCGCCAAAAACACCAAAATGACAAAGGTTTAAGTCTTCAAAATTTAAGACATAGACAGAGTTCCCATCACCACTATCAACACCAGAAATGTACATTCCGTCAATTTCATACTCTCCAGGGCCCTCTACCAAAAAAGGCTCTTTGTTTTTTCCGGCAATATTATCAAAACCGTTATAATCTTTGTGGTCTGTAGAAACAAAAACAATGTCCGCTTGAAAACGAGGCGACTTAAAATCAGACCTTTTAGAAGGTGGATTAATGGCCAATACTCGGTCTCCTGACTGTATTTTAAAACAAGAAACACCGTAATATGTTATTATCATTGGTTTATTATAGCAGATTCGCTTGCAAAAATAAAGAACTATACTATACTCTAAATCAATGTCTATGACTATTATAAAAGAAAAAAATGACAAACAAGAGCAAGATAGCTCGATGGATTTACTGTCCAAAATTTTACAGGTGAACCCGCCTCAAAATGGAGACTTAGTAGAAGGAGAAGTTTTGAGACAAAGAAAATCTACTCTTTATATAGACTTAAGGCCTTTTGGAACAGGTATAATTTATGGCCGAGAATTCAACAATGCTCGTGAAATAATTCGATCCCTTAAACCAAGTGATGTAGTAACTGCCAAAATTATCGACATGGAAAACATGGCTGGTTATATTGAGCTATCTCTCAAGGAGGCCGGACAAGAAATTATTTGGAGAGAAGCCGAGGATTCAAAAAACAAACAAGAGGTGTTTGCTCTTCCTGTAATTGATGCCAACAAAGGTGGATTGATTTTTGACTGGAAAGGGTTACAGGGGTTTTTACCTGCTTCCCAATTGCGAACCGGTCACTACCCACGCGTTGAAGGTGGAGATAAAGATAAAATCTTAGATGAGCTCAAAAAACTAGAAGGACAAAGTCTTTCAGTAACTATTATTGACGTAGATAAAAAAGAAGGAAAGTTAATTTTCTCAGAAAAGGAAACAGAAGCAGGAGAACTTAAAGATATAATTTCTAAATACAACATTGGTGATGTTGTAGAGGGTGAAATTACTGGCATTGTTGACTTTGGTGTCTTTATTAAAGTAGAAGAAGGGCTAGAAGGGTTGGTACATATCTCTGAACTTGACTGGGGGTTGGTAGAAGACCCTTCAAACCTATTTGAGGTTGGACAAATAATCCCTGCACAAATTATCGCTATTAAAGATGACAAAATCTCGCTTTCTATTAAAGCCTTAAAGTTTAATCCTTGGGAAAGTGCCAAGAATAAGTATAAGAAAGATCAGGATGTGAAAGGTGTGGTGATTAAATATAATAAATATGGAACTTTGATTAGTATTGAAGAAGGTGTAGCGGGACTAGTTCACATTTCTGAATTTGAATCTGAAGATGAAATGAAAACCAAACTAGAACTTGGTAAGTCTTATGAATTCAAAATCACTCTTTTTGAGCCAGAAGAGCAACGACTAATTCTCACATTTGGAGAAACTAAAGAATAATAAATTAAACGGCTCACTTTGTGGGCCGTTTAATTTATTTGATTATTTGCTCTAGTCGCTTGTCTATTTCTTTGTTCACCTTTTTGAGAATAGTTGTTTCAGTGGGTTTAAATTTACCCATCAAAAAATCTAAAACTGCTTCTCCTTTTACTTGTCCCGAGCTTCTTCGAGGGAGCTTTTTAGTTTTTCCTTTTGATGTAATAGGACAAATTCCAATTCTCACCCGCCAAAAGTCCTTGGTTTTCACAGCGCGCATGACAGACTCTACCCCCTTATGCCCCCCAGACCCTTTTCCAAAAGAAATTTTAAATCTTCCAATTGCCAAATCTAAGTCATCGTGAAAAACAATAAGTTTCTCGGCTTTTTTCTTGGAGGTAACAAGTTTCTTCACAGCCGAGCCAGACTTATTCATAAATGTTTCTGGTAAAAGACAAGTAATTTTGTTTTTTCCTATCTTTCCTTCCAATCTTAAAGAATTTGTCTTCCCATCTTCCACAAAGTTTTCAAATTTATTTGCCTGACAATATGCCTGCACAGTCAAACGCCCAGTATTATGCCGAGTGTTTTCATATTCTTCTCCAGGATTACCTAAACCTACTAATATATACATCTTTTTATTTTATATCTAAACTTGATTTTAGCCAAATTTTATAATATAATTAGCAAAATGGAAGAACAAATAGAAGAAAAATCTCAAGAAAAACCTACTTTTAAGGAATCCCTTTTTGAATTCATAAAGTTCGCTTTAATCGCCATAATAATTGTAGTGCCTATTCGTTTGTGGGTAGCCCAACCATTCATCGTCAATGGTGACTCCATGTCTCCCAACTTTGAAAACGGAGAGTATCTAATTGTAGACGAGTTTTCATACCATTTTAGAGAACCTGAACGAGGAGAAGTTATTATCTTCAGATACCCCCAGAATCCATCCAAATTTTTTATTAAAAGAATTATTGGTCTCCCCGAGGAAAGAGTAGAAATAATAGACGATCAAATCTATATTTACAACGAAGAGTTTCCTCAAGGGATTCTAATTCGCGAATCTTACTTGAAAGAACCTATCAATACAGCAAACCTAATTACCATTTTAGAAAGCCAAGAATATTTCGTATTAGGAGACAATCGCACCAGAAGTTCTGATTCAAGATTGTGGGGAGCACTGCCCGAAGATTTAATTATGGGCCGAGCATGGGTAAGACTGTGGCCTTTTAATAAAATGTCCATAATATTTTAAAATAAACATGACCGAAAAAAAGAAAAAGGGAAAAATAAGAAAAGCAAAAGGTATGCACGACATATTCGGTAAAGAATACTCGTTGCAAGAAAAAGTTCTAGAAAAAGCAAGAACTATTGCTGATTTTTATGGTTTTCGTCCTGTTCAAATTCCACACCTAGAAAAAACCGAACTTTTCACAACCACAGTAGGAGAAAACACGGACATAGTAGAAAAAGAAATGTATAACCTAAAAACGAAAGGAGGTGAACAATTAGTTCTCCGACCAGAGCTTACAGCACCACTAGTGCGTGCTTATATTGAAAACGGCATGCACACAAAAACTCAACCAATAATGTGGTACTCTTTTGGTTCTTGCTTTAGATATGAAAGATCACAGAAAGGAAGACGAAGAGAGTTTCAACAATTTGACCTAGAAATCCTAGGAGAGCAAGATAGCATCGCCGATGCTATAGTTATCAAAATTGCTCTGTCTATTTTAGAAGATCTTTTGGGAACCGATTCGGTGTCGGTAAAAATAAACTCTGTCGGGGACAAAGAGTGCCGAAAAGAATACACAAAAGAACTCGTTTCTTACTACAAAAAAAATATTAAATCTATCTGTAAGAACTGCGAAAGAAGATTAAAAACAAACCCGCTAAGACTCTTAGACTGTAAAGAAGAAAAATGTGGGGAAATAAAAAAAGGCGCTCCTCAAATTATAAACTGTCTTTGTGATGGTTGCACCAAACACTTTAAAGATGTTTTAGAGATTCTTGATGCCTCTAATGTTCCCTACTACCTAGACCACTATCTTGTTCGTGGACTAGATTATTACTCCCGTACCGCATTTGAAATTGTAGACGAAAAAAGCGGAGAAGCCCTTTGTGGTGGCGGAAGGTACGACTCCTTAGCCAAAATTTTGAACGGAAAAGATATCCCAGGAGTTGGCATGGCCATGGGTATCAATCGAGTTGTAGATCTTATGATCGAGCAAGGAAAAAAACCACCAAAACCAAAAGCCCCTAAAATATTTTTCATTCAACTTGGAGCAGGCGCTAAATATAAAAGTTTATCTATCTTGGAAATTCTAAGAAAATCCAAAATACCCACTAAACATTCTTTAAGCAAAAACAGCCTAAGAGATCAATTATCAACAGCCTCCAAGTTATCTGTTCCTTTCGCTATAATTTTTGGACAAAAAGAAGCAATGGAAGATACGGTTATTGTCAGAAACATGGAAACCGCTTCCCAAGAAACAATACCAATAGAAAAACTGCTAGACTATTTAAAAAAGAAAATATAATGAAAGATTGTGTTTTTTGTAAGATTGCTTCCGGAGAATTACCAACAGAGCTTATTTATCAAAGTAAAAATATAGTTGCTTTCAACGACATAAACCCCCTAGCTCCTGTGCACGTCATTATTATTCCCAGACTCCACATAAAAACAGTTGATGATCTTGGAAAAAAAGACGAGCATTTGGCAGGAGAAATGATATTAACAGCCCAAAAAATCGCCCGGGAGTTGAAAATTAATGAAAAAGGTTATAAACTCCTACTGCGAGTTAAAGAACACGGAGGTCAGGAAATAGACCACTTACATCTTCACCTTATCGGTGGCGCCAAATTGACTGAAAACATTCAGCCAATTAAATCCGAAGCACGAAGTACGAAATAACAAACAAAACACAATGACCAAAATTCCAAATACAAAACAGTTTAGAATATTAGAATTTATAATTTAATTATTGTTTCGAATTTCGATATTCGAATTTCGGATTTAAACAAATATGATTCAAATAGTAAGAAAAAAGAAAGAATCCACCTTAAGTCTTTTGAAGAGATTTAGTCGGAAAACAAAACAGTCTGGCAACCTTGTGCGTTTCAAGAATACACAATTTAAGAAACGGCCAAAGTCAGCCTTAACTAAAAAGCGTGATGCTCTCAAAAAAATAAAGAAGAAAGAAGAGATCAACAAACTTTACAAACTAGGTAAAGTTGATTACAAAGCGAAATAAAATAAATATGTCTCTTAAAAAAAAGCTTCGAGAAGACTTAATAGCGTCCCTAAAAGAAAAAGACGCTCTTAAGGTTTCTGTCTTAAAAATGGCAATTTCATCCATCAATAACGAGGAAATTAAATTAAAGAAAAAAGAAAAGGGACTTTCAGATGAAGAAGTAATGAAAGTCTTAATGTCCGAAGCCAAAAAAAGAAACGATTCTATCGAAGCATATACTGAAGCAAACAGGCCAGAATTAGTAAAAGCAGAAGAAGATGAACTGTTGATTATAAAAAATTATTTACCAGAAGAAATGTCTGATGAAGAAATAGAAAAAATTGTGAAAGAAGCCATTGAAAATTCCGGAGCAACATCCATACAGGATTTTGGAAAAATAATGAAAGAAGCCATTCCCAAAATACAAGGTGGCGCAAACGGCTCAAAGGTGAGCAAAATTGTTAAAAAACTATTAGGATAACTAATGATATCTGTTACTAATCTTACAAAAAGGAGAAAACCCTCTCTACCCTACAAAAAAATAGCTGAAAAGATTCTTGGAGAAGATTTTTCGTTAAGCATTGTCTTGGCGGGAAACTCTATGATGAAAAAAATCAACAAAGAGTTCCGCAAGAATAATGAAATAGCCAGCACTCTATCTTTCCCGCTTTCAAAAACTGAGGGAGAAATATTCTTGAATATAAACAACTCTGGAAAAGAGGTTCTTTTTTTACTTATCCACTCTATGTTACATCTCAAAGGACTAAAACATGGCAAAAACATGGAACAAAAAGAAGATTTGTATTATAATGAATTTGTATGACCCGTGAGATTATAATGGGAATTGATATAGGAACATCCTCTGTCAAAACAATTATTGCCGAAAGGAAAAAAACAGACACCATGCCCTACATTTTGGGTGTGGGGATTAGTCCTAGCCACGGGCTAAGAAAAGGTGTTGTTGTTAATCCTCAAGACGTTTCTATTGCGATTAAAAACTCCCTCAATCAAGCCCTTAAAACTGCTGATGTCACCACCAAAAACGCTATTGTTTCCATTGGTGGCACTGGAATAGACGGCATCAAATCAAAAGGATCTATTGCTGTTTCTCGTGCCGACCATGAAATAAGTGAAAACGACCTCAAAAGAGCAATCAATCAAAGCGAAGCAGAGTTGAGACGAAGTCACTCCGCCCATATTTTAAACAGAGACATTCTTCATCACTTCCCTATTTCTTACAACATAGACGACAATTCTGTCATTGGTAATCCTGTCGGCATGAAGGGAGAAAAATTGGAAGTAGAAACCCTATTCATCACAAGCCTATCCCAGCATGTAAATAGTCTGCTAAAAAGCATGGACTTGGCAAATGTTACCGTGGAGGATGTTGTTGCCGATTCAATGGCTATGAGCCACGCTATTTTAAATAAAAAGGAAAAAGAAGTCGGTTGTCTTTTGGTAAATATTGGAGGAGATACTTCTTCTATTGTAGTTTTTGAAGAAGGCGGGCCAATTTCTTTAGAAATTTTTCCTATTGGGTCAAACCACATTACATACGATATTGCTCAAGGTCTTCAAATCCTTATAGACGAAGCAGACCAACTAAAAATCTCTTTTGGTGAAGATGCTACTATCAAAAGAAGGCTAAATAGTATTATCGTTCCCAGACTAAATGACATTTTTGAACTTGTTGACGGTCACCTAAATAAAATAAAAAGAAATAGACTTTTACCGGCAGGAGTAATTCTTACTGGTGGAGGAGCTAATTTAGACGGGATTCAGGAAGTCGCCAAATCTTCACTCAAATTGCCTGTTCAATTAAGCCAGCCAAGATTTTCTGGTAATTCTGGAAACATCATCAATGACCCAACATGGTCGGTAGCACTTGGTTTGTGTTACCTCGGACTCGGAGATGAGGACAGCCCTCTGGTCTCATCAAAAGGATTGAGCAAAAAAGCAAAGAATGTTTTAAACAAATGTTTCAAAAACTTCCTTCCTTGACCCTACGTCAAAAATCTGTTGTGTTAAAAAAATCGTTGACAATAGGGGCGATTTTTTTTAGTTTGTAACTAACATGAATAGAGTTCAACCAGACATAGAAGCCTTTGCACGCATTAAAGTTATTGGTGTTGGCGGTTCAGGATCCAATACTGTTAGCCATATGGTGCGCTCAAAAGTAAAAGGAGTTGAATTTATCTGTATAAATACAGATGCTCAAGACTTACATCACAGCCTAGCACCAAAGAAAATTCACATCGGTAAAAACCTCACCAAAGGATTAGGTGCGGGTATGAATCCAGAACTTGGAAGACAAGCAGCCGAAGAAACAAAAGAAGAAATTCAAGAAGTTCTCAAGGGTGCTGACATGGTTTTTATAACCAGTGGTTTTGGTGGTGGTACTGGAACGGGTGCTGTGCCTATTATTGCTAAAACAGCAAAAGAACAAGGTGCCCTAACTGTCGCCGTAGTATCTAGGCCATTTGCTTTTGAGGGAGCTCAACGAACAAAACTAGCAGAAGAAGGGCTCGCTGAACTTAAAGATGCTGTTGACGCTATGATTGTTATCCCTAACGATAGAATCCTTTCTGTTATTCAAAAAGAAACAAGTTTTATTTCTGCCTTTACTTTATGTGACGAAATTCTTCGCCAAGCAGTTGAAGGTATTTCCGATTTAATAACTCTTCCAGGAATAATTAATGTAGACTTTGCAGACGTCAAAGCTGTTATGCAAAATGCTGGTTCAGCACTGATGGGTCTTGGTACTGCTCAAGGAGAAAAAAGAGCCGAAGAGGCGGCCAGATTAGCCATCAACTCTCCCCTTCTTGATGTCTCTATTGATGGAGCCAAGGGTGTGCTCTTTGCCATTTCTGGAGGTCAAGATATGACTATGTCTGAAATTCAAGAAGCAGCCAAAGTTATTACCGAGTCTGTAGACGAATATGCTAAAATTATTTTTGGGGCATTCCACGACGACCGACTCAAAAAGAATGAAATTAAAGTCTCTGTTGTGGCTTCTGGATTTCCAGAAAATGTTAATTTGACCAAAACTCAAGACCTTTTTCAAAACGCAACAGGCCCAGACAAAAAAGAAAACCCAAAAGAAAAAAAAGTAGCACCAGTAACTGAAGAAAACAAAAAAGACTGGGAAGCAATCCCAGCCTTTCTAAGACGTTCTAATAAAAAAGAAGACGAAGAATAAAGTTTTTCTTTTACTTAATTATCTCATCTATGAGGCCATATTTTTTGGCCTC
Source organism: Patescibacteria group bacterium (assembly GCA_042577045.1). Classification (GTDB taxonomy): domain Bacteria; phylum Patescibacteriota; class Minisyncoccia; order JAHISW01; family Tagabacteraceae; genus JBHPEK01. Next base: position 5,069 of record JBHPEK010000008.1, on the reverse strand, counting down.
TTCTGCATCCATAAAAAAATTACGATCGGCATCTTTTTCTATTTGAGCTAGTGGCTTACTGGTATGTTTTGCTAAAATATCATTTATCTTTGCTTTGATTCGTAAAATATGTCGCGCTTCAATTTCTATGTCTGAAGCTTGACCTTCGGCAGCTCCTAAAACTTGATGAATCATTACCTCTGAACTAGGCAAAGAAAACCTCTTTCCTTTCTTTCCCCCCACAAGTAATACCGCCCCACCAGAAGCAGCCATACCTACACAGATAGTAGAGACATCTGGCTTAACGTGGTTCATTGTATCGTAAATTGCCAAAGTGGCTGTTACTGATCCACCAGGTGAATTTATATACAAGTGAATATCTTTCTTGGCATCTTCAGACTCCAAGAACAATAATTGAGCAATGACTGTATTGGCCATAGCATCGGTAATTGGTCCACTAATAAAAACTATTCTCTCTTTCAAAAGGCGAGAGTAAATATCGTAGGCACGCTCACCAAATTGACTTTTTTCTATAACGGTTGGAATTAACATGGTAATTTTAGGTTAATTAGTTTAATTAGTAATTAGTTTAATTTAGGTTTTCAAGCGACTTGAAAATCTTTTCATTTCTAATTATACCATAGGCATAATCTTTTGCGCCTTGCACCTCTGGTTTACTTAAATCCTCCACCCCCAACTCTTTACATTTTTCCTTTATCTCCTCTTCTGAAATATCTATTTTTAATTCTTCGTGGATACGTCTCAAAATGAGCCCATATTTCACTCTGCGCTCAGCATCTTCTGTCCACCCTTCTAAAATTTCTTCTTCTTTCTTTTTAATTTGTCCTAAATAATCTTCCCACTTCATACCCATATTTGTAATGTTTGACTGAAGCTCGTGAAGCATTTTGTGTTTTTCACTATCTATTAAAATGTCTGGGATTTCATACTTAGACTCTTTCAAAATAGCATCTAAAGATTCTAACCGCTTACTTTCCTGTTGCTTAAATTCTTTTTCCTGTTTTAGATTATCATTAATGGTTTTTTTCAATTCATCCATAGTTTCGAAATTGCCAACACTTTTTGCAAATTCATCATTTAGTTCAGGGAGTTCTTTTTTTTCACCTTTTGCCCTGGATTTTCTGATATATTCTATTGCTTCGTCTACCTCTTTATCTTCAACCTTGAGATCTTCTTTTTTACTTAAAAACTTAGAAGCAACTTCTTTAAAGTTCTCCGGTAGTTTAATCTCTGGTAAAATAGCTGTCTTAAACTTAAAACCAAGCTCACTTCCTTTGGCGATTTTGGTAACTGTTGCTTGAGGCATACCAATGGCTTCAATTTTTTTTTCTTTGATTATTTTTGGATAAACTTCCTGAAGAGCCATCTCGGCAGATTTATCCAAAACTGCCCCCTCGCCTATTTTATCTATTAAAATATTTTCAGGAATCTTTCCTTTTCTAAACCCCGGAATAGATGCGTCTTTAGATAGGTCTTTTAGTGCTTTTGGCCAAAACGCAGAAAATTCTTCAGCAGGAATTTCTCCTGTGATTTCAATTTCCGATTTTGGCAATTGTTTTATTTCTAGTGACATAATAACAACCACTATACCACACCCCATAAAATATTCAATATTTCTTGTTAACACCGGGAGTAAACAAGATTAAGTTATCAAGCCGACGATGAGGAGGGCAAAAATTGCCCTGATATCTCGTGTTTGGCTCATCCCCCCAAAAGGCCACAAAATGGCTTCTGGGGCCAATATAGGGCCAATTTAGGGCTAATTTACGGTAATTACTTGGCAAAAAAGTGGGGTTGAATTTATTATACAAAAAGAGTAATATAGGTTTAATATGAATGATAAAAATAACATATATTTTACTACCGGAGCAATTATTATTGCCGGTGCCCTTATTGCTAGTGCTGTAATTTACACAGCTAAAATGACACCAAATAGTCAAACTGCCAGCATCACTCAAGATGAAGAAAAATCTGATTCAGTTTGGGACATTATTAAACCAGTTTCTGAAAATGATTATATTTTAGGAAACCCAAATGCAGAACTAACTCTTATTGGGTACTTTGATATAAACTGTGGTCATTGTAGAAACTTCCACAAAACAATGCATCAGATAATGGACGAATATGGAAAAGATGGAAAACTCAAGTGGGTACCTAAACACTTCCCTCTCAGTCAATTTTCTCAAAAAGAAGCTGTGGCAGTGGAGTGTGTTGGTGAAATTGGTGGAGATGAAAAATTCTGGAAATTTTTAGACAATATTTTACAAGCACCAATGCTGTCTCAAGGAAATCTTGAAAACGAACTAGCTTCCATGGCAAGTTCAATAGGAATTGAAAATGAAAAATTTAAAAAATGCCTTGCCGACACCAAACAAATAGAAAAAGTAAATGCAATGGGGCAAGAGGCAATAAGTATGGGCGCACAAGGTACACCCTTTAATGTTCTAATAGATTCAGAAGATAATGCTACTGTCATTCCAGGAGCTTTAACTTATGAACAAGTAAAACAACTCATAGATTCAACACTATCCGGAGAATAATTAGTTATTCTTCAAGTACTCGTAAGCTGAAAGGGTGGATTTAACTCCTTCGGCAGAAGCAATTATAGATTGTTTAAAAACTACGTCGGACACATCTCCAGCAGCAAAGGCACCTTCTAGCGAGGTGCTATTTGTTTTGTGGTCTATAATTATCTCTTTCCTTTCATTTAGGTCTACCAAATCTTTCACAAAAGAAGAATTGGGAACCTGTCCAATGTTTACAAAAACTCCGCCCACTTTTAGTTCTTTAGTTTCTTTGGTTTTTAAATCCTCATAAACCAGCCCCTCCACAAATTTATCTCCCTTTATTTCTTTAGTTTTGGCGCTAGTTAAAAACTCAACTTTGCCACTTTCTTTTAGCTTGTCTATCATAGCCTTGTCTCCCTTAAACTTCTCTCTGTGCTGAAGAATGTAGATTTTTTTAGCATAATCTAACAAGTCATAGGCGCTATCTAGTGCCGAATTTCCCCCCCCAACAACAGCAACATCTTTTCCTGAATAGAATGGCGCGTCACAAATGGCACAAAAACTAACCCCTTTACTAATAAACTTCTCCTCTCCAATTACGCCCAACCTTTTCCACTGACTACCAGTGGCAATAATGATAGATTTAGAATTATAATCTCCTTTTTCAGTTTTAACTGTAAAAGTATTACCTTCTTTAGAAACAGAACCGACTTTTTCGCTATCTTTAAATTCGGCACCAAATTTATCTACTTGGCTCTTGAACTTGGTGACCAACTCTATACCAGAAATTTCCAAAAACCCAGGGTAGTTTTCTATGCTGTCCGTAAAAAGAGACTGTCCGCCAAGCTTTTCTGTTAAAATAAGTGTTTTCATTTTCTTACGCCCAGCATAAATACCCGCCGCCAGTCCAGCTGAATCTCCTCCAATAATTATCAAATCATACATAATAAATTAAATTCGAAATCCGAATATCGAAATTCGAAACAAATTATAAATTCTAATATCTAATGTTCTAAATTTTATGTTTTGTATTTTGGTCATTTTGATTTTGTTTGTTATTTCGTGCTTCGTTTTTCGTGCTTAAGCGCCTCAAGTGCTGGTAATGAGCCATCTGCTAAAAAATCTAACATTGCCCCTCCACCAGTAGACACAAAATCAAACTTATCTAGCAACCCTATTTCTTCCAAAACCTGAATCGTCTCTCCTCCACCAGCAACCTTGTAAGCATCTTTATTTTCAGCAATTGCGTGGAGTATTTCCTTGGTGCCCTTAACATATTCTGCATCTTCAAACTTTCCGAGCGGCCCATTCCAAACAATTGTTTTAGAATCCGAGATAATTCGTTTAAATTTTTCTATTGTTTTAGGGCCAATATCTAATCCATCTCCCAAATAATCGTCTGGCAAAATTACATTTGGACCAACATCAATTTTTCTGTCTTGTATTTCTATGCCCAATCCTCCCCCAACAAGGACTTGATCGTAAATTTTAGAGAAAAATTCTATCATAGGTAATTTGGTATCTACCTTAATTCCACCAATTAAGGCCACAGCCGGTTTTTTAAAATCCTGTCTCAACTTATTTAACTCTTCTATTTCTCTAATAAAATTAAAACCCAGAAAAGATGGTAAAAAATTGGTAATCGTCGTTAAGGAAGCATGGTCGCGGTGACTTACACTAAACGCTTCATTAATATAGATATCGAAGTTTTCAGCCATGTCTTGTGCAAAACTTTCATCTGCCAACATTTCCTTTTCAAAAAAACGAATATTTTCAAGCATTAAAATTTCACCCTCTTCCAAATTCTCCAAGGCCAACCCTACGGGTTCCCCCACACTGGCACTAGTAAATACTATTTTTCTACCCAATATTTTTGATATTTCATCACGTATTTCAACAAAAGAAAGCTTTATCTCTCCTGGTTCCGGTCTTCCAAGATGAGAAACCAAGGCAAGCTTCACTCCCGGCTTAGACAAAATATAATCAATAGTCTTCTTTGCCGACTTTATTTTATAAATTTCTTCCGGTTTTCCATCTAAAAATTTCACGTTAAAATCTACACGCATCAAGATCCGCTTTCCTTCTAAACTTGCTTGTTTTATATCTGGAATGTTCATAATAAAATTAAAAACACTTAAATAAAACGAAATGATGTATTTTACGACTTAGGCTTGCGAAGCAAACGTTTAGTAAAATATATTATTTTGTTTTATTTTACACTTTTTAAAAGCTCAATAAAACTTTTGGCTTTTAAGCTAGCCCTACCAACTAAAAGCCCCTGTGCTCCACCTTCTTCTAAGAAGCCCTTGGCATTTTCATCATCCACAGACCCTCCATAAATAATTGGTATTTCGTGAGCAATCTTTCTGCCAAATTTAAAAAACAAAACTCTTCTAATATATATACTGGTCTCTGTAAAATTCTTTGGAGTGTCAGCCTTGGCGCCTTTGTTGGAACTAATTGCCCACACCGGCTCATAACAAATAATTAAATTACCTAAATCTTTTTTAGGAACCTTATCTAATCCTTCTACAAGTTCTTGTTTAATAAATTTCAAATATT
>JBHPEK010000007.1:0-27945 GCA_042577045.1 Patescibacteria group bacterium | reverse complement strand
ATTTTTTGGTAATTTAAGTTAGAATAAAATATCTGCGGGTATAGTTTAGTGGTAGAATGACTGCCTTCCAAGCAGTAGACGGGAGTTCGATTCCCCCTACCCGCATAGACAAAACACAGAGGTTTTTAATCTCTGTGTTTTTAGTTCAGAAACATTGTTAGTTTATATTGTTAGAACATCCAACCAAAAAGAAAACCGAAGATTCCTTTCTTTCCTTTTTCGTTTTTAGCCAAATTCCTGCTCTTGAGTTACAAGTTGAATTTGTTCTTGTAAAACATTTTTTACTTCTTCAGGGCATTCTTCACACTGATTCACTAACTGGTTAAGTTCTTCTATTCTATTTTGATTTCTGGTTGTTTCCTGTTCAAGTTCGCCAGCCACTTCTTTGTCGCCACCAAAAAAGATTTTTCTGATTGTGCTCCTCGTTCTTATTTTTTCCTCAGCCTGTGCTGTTGCTTGAATTGAATTGTTAAACCCTTTCGCTATTTCCGAAACCTGCGATCCTATTCCGTCGGTTAATTCTTCCGAAGCAAGCATTGCGTGAACTGCCGTCCGTACCACATTTTGATTTTTGTGAGTTTCGTAATTTTCACCTTCTTCCAGTTGTCCTTCAAGTTCTCCTTTTTTTGCCTGAACTGCTTCTTTAAGCTCATCTATATTCTGTGCTTTATATTCCGTACTGGTTTTAACCATTAATTGTTGTTCTTCGCCCTGATTTTGTGTTTTGGTTTCAGTTTGCGCCTGCTCTTGATTGCCGTTGTTTCCAGCTTCTGACGTGTTTTTCTGTATACCTTGTGCTGATACAACAAAATAAAGACCTAAAAACATTACTAGAGAAAACGCACTGATATATTTTACATTCTTCATATCTATCTTAATAACTTAATTTTAATAATATTTAAGACTGATTCTATTATAGTATATGAAATAGTTGCACAGGTCAAAACAATGAAAATCCCCCACATTCGCAAGAAGTGGGGGATTTCAACCAATCATCTGAATGGCTTCATCTTTCCGGAAAGATGAAGAATTTATTGTGGCTTTACTGCATCCTTCAAAGCTTTGGCAGCTCTGAATTTTGGCACTTTGGTTGCAGAAACTTGGACCATTTCGCCTGTGCGAGGATTCCTAGCCTGCCTAGCAGCCCTGTCTCTCACTGAAAAAATTCCAAAACCAGCAATTGAAACTTCTTCGCCGGCTTTTAGGGTCTCTACAATACCACCAAAAATACCCTCAACAATTCTTTCAGCGTCAGCCTTGCTTCCGCCAGACATTTCAGAAACCTTCTCTATTAACGCAGCTTTGTTCATATTTTTTGAAGTAGGAATTATGAATCATGAATTACGAATAAATTGACTCTTGATTCGTAAATCTTAATTCTGCCTTATAAAACCGACCTTTTTTAAGATAACTCTATTATACTAGAAATAAAATAATCAACAATACCAATGTCTACCGGGCTTGTCCGGTAGTATTACCGGGCATATTCCACAGTTCGAGATTCGCGAATAACATTCACTTTGATTTCTCCTGGGAATTTTATCTCTTGCTCTATCTTGTTGGCAACATCTCTAGCTAGTTTCTTGGCTTCTAGATCAGAAACCTTTTCTGGCCTGACAAAAACCCTAATTTCGCGTCCAGCTTGAATAGCGTAAGACTTGTCTACACCATCAAACGCGTTAGCAATGCCCTCTAATTCCTCCAAGCGCTTCAAATAGTTTTCCAGGGTATCTCTTCTAGCACCCGGTCGAGATGCTGAAATAGCATCAGCTGTTTGGATAATCACAGATTCTAGGGTGGTATACGGATATTCTTCGTGGTGAGACTCCATGGCTTTTATAACATTTTCTTCAATTTTAAATTTTTGCAAAATCCTTCTTCCAATTTCAACGTGTGTACCTTGAATCTCGTGATCCACCGCCTTTCCAATATCATGAAGAAGTCCTGCTTTTTTAGTAGCAGAAACATTGGCACCCACCTCGGAAGCAATCATTCCCGCCAAATGCGCAGTCTCAATAGAATGCTGGAGGACACTCTGACCATAACTAACTCTGAAATGAAGTCTACCTAAAAGCATCAAAACTCTAGGGTCAATATCAAAAATACCAACCTCATAAGCAGCTGCTTCTCCTTTTTCCTTTACTATTTTCTCAACTTCCTTTTTGGCTTTACTGGCCATCTCTTCAATTCTAGCTGGTTGAATACGGCCATCTAAAATAAGGTTTTCTAGGGCGATTTTAGCAATCTGCCTTCTCATTGGGTCAAAACTAGAAATAACAACTGACCCTGGCGTGTCGTCAACGATAATTTCTACACCAACCGCGCGCTCTAAAGCGCGAATATTCCTTCCTTCTTTTCCAATAATCTTACCCTTTAGGTCATCGGAAGAAATTGTAACGGTAGAAGTAGTAATCTCAGACGCCGTAGAAGAAGCCAGCCTCTGGATAGTAGTAGTCAAAATTTCTTGAGCCCTACTTTCAAACCTATCGTTCCCAGTTGTTTCTAATTTCTGTATTTTTAGTAAAATATCTTTCTGGTATTTCTTTTCAACTTCAGCTAAAAGTTCCTCTTTTGCTTTTTCCTCCGACAACTTGGCAATCTGCTCAAGCTCGGTTCTTTTTTGCTGGTCTAAAAGCTTCAAGTTTTCTTGAATTTTCTTAAGTTCTTCTGTTTTAGATTTGATTTTTTGAACGTCTTTGTCAGCATCAAGACTTCTTTTTTCCAAGAGTTCTTCTTTTTTGGCTATTCTTTCTTCAAGTTTTCTAATTTGTGAAGTGGTCGCGCGCTCTTCTTTTTTGGCGCTTTCTATGATTTCTTCAGACTTTTTAGATGCTTGCTCTAAAGCAGTTTGCGCTTTTGCTTTAGCATCTATTAAGAGTTGTTTTATCCTTAACTCTATAGAACTTTTTCGCTGTAAAACAATCAAATGTCGAAGAAAATACCCTAAAACACCACCAAAAACCACAGAGACAACCGCCACCCCTAAGAGTGTTGGTAGATTCATGTTTGTTTTTTATCCGATTAAAAATAATAAATTTAAAATAAATTCGTAATTTTACTTTATCAGATTTTTACTTTTTTGTAAAGACTGGTAATATATATATAAATATGAAACCTGTAGTTTTAATGATTCTTGATGGATTTGGGTATGATAAAAATGCCACTGAATCACCTTGGCAGTTGGCTAATCACGCGCATATCGCCGAATGGGAGCGTTGGTATCCATTTACAACCCTACAGGCCTCTGGCTTAGCAGTTGGCTTGCCTTGGGGCGAGGAAGGTAATAGCGAAGTTGGCCACCTTACTATGGGTGCTGGAAAAATCATCTACAATCATTTGCCTAGAATAATTAGGTCTATACACGAAGACACCTTTGAAAAAAACGAGGCCTTCGTGGAAGCAGTAGAACATGTTAAAAAAAATAACAGTAATTTACACATCATGGGTTTGTTTTCTTCTGGTTCCGTACATTCCTATACTGACCACCTTTACGCTCTACTCGACTTGGCAAAAAATAACAATCTAGAAAAAACTTTTCTCCATCTTTTCACAGATGGCAGAGATTCTTTTCAGAATGAAGGAGCAAAATTTGTTAAACAACTTGAAGAAAGACTAGAAAAAAAATATCCAAATATAAAGATTGGGTCAATAATTGGCAGGCACTTTGCCATGGATCGTGACGATAAATGGGAAAACATTGAAAAAACATACAAACTTTTCACAGAGGGGGAGGGGAAAAAATTTGAGTTTGCCTCGGCCCACATAGAAAACGAGTATAAAAATGGAAGAACTGACGAATTTATAGAACCCGCTTTCGCTGAAAATTCACAAAGAATCCAAAACGAAGATGCCGTTATTTTCTTTAACTACAGAGAAGACAGTGCGCGTGAATTAACATATGCATTTGTAAAAACAGATTTTGAAAAATTTGAACGTAAAAAGATAGCCGACTTAAAATTTGTTACTATGACGAAATACGACGATGACCTGCAAACTTTGGTTGCTTTTCCACCAATCCAAGTTATGAACCCATTGGCAAAAGTAATTTCTTTGACCGGACTAAAGCAACTGCACATTGCAGAAACAGAAAAGTATGCCCACGTAACATATTTCTTTAACGGAGGAATAGAAAAGCCCTTTGACAACGAAATCAGGATTCTAGTCCCGTCTCCTAAAACCCCTCGTTACGACGACACACCCGAAATGTCTGCTGACAAAATAACAGCAAAAGTCCTTGAAGAACTGGATAAGCAAGATTTCATGGTAGTAAACTTTGCTAATGCTGATATGATTGGTCATACTGGTAATTTTGATGCTTGTATAAAAGCTATTGAAATTTTAGACAAATGCCTTGGGAAAATAGTGCCGAAAATTCTTCAAAAGGGAGGAATTGCGATAATTACATCGGACCATGGAAATGTGGAGGAAAAAATTTACAAACTTACCGGAGAAAAAATGACCAAACACACCCTCAACCCAGTACCTTTTTATTTGGTGGGGGGAAAGTGGAGAAGAAAAGAGCCAATCAGCCCAGAAGAAGTCTCAAAATTATATAAAGAAGTTAACGGGACATTAACAGACATAGCTCCCACAATTCTAGAAATATTAGGCATTAAAAAACCAAAAGAAATGACTGGTAGCAGTTTGACTTCTAGGTTAAAGTAGGGCAATATTACAAAATTATTGGTCCCATCGTCTAACGGTTAGGACGCCACTCTTTCAAGGTGGAAATCGGGGTTCGATTCCCCGTGGGACCACAGATAGAATCTGTGGACACACAGAAAAGCAAATTGTTTTGCTTTTCGTGGGGATGAGAAAAGCTTTTGAGCCCCGCCGTAGGCGGGCCAAAAGGTGAACAGAATCTGTAAGATTCGATTCCCCGTGGGACCACAAAAACAAAATCAACAAAAGCTTATGCTCCTTGGAGTATAGTGTCCAAAGCGGAGGGTTGGCAGAATGGCAATGCACTGGTTTCGAAAACCAGCGGGAGAATTCCCTTACAGGTTCGAATCCTGTACCCTCCGCTTTGGACATATTGGTTCGCCACCGCCAGCAGGCGGGGTCCCGCCCAAAGGCGGGAAGTCTCGCCCCCTCCGCATCAACTATTTTATACTATTTTAATGCCCTGTAATTATATCCAGGTCGTGCGGGTGGCTTTCCATCACTGAAGCCTTGGTTACAAAAACAAACTGGGCATTTTTGTGTAAGCATTTTATATCTTTCGCCCCCACATACCCCATCGCAATCTGTACTCCAGCTCTCAAATCCTCAACAATTGGCTTTACAGACCCCTTATATTCTACAAGTGCCTCCACACCCTCGGGCACGCCAGCCCCTTTCTGCAAATACCTGTCTTTAGAAAATCCACTAGCCAATACACTACGGGAACCCATGCCTCTATATTCTTTAAATTTCTTTTTATTTTTTATAACAATCTTACCTGGGGCCTCTTTTGTGCCAGCAAAAAGATTTCCAAACATAACTGTGGATGCTCCTGCTGCCAACGCCTTGGCTACATCACCAGAAGTGCGAACACCTCCATCGGCGATAACTGGTATGCCATGTTTCTGGGCCACTTTCGCAACTTCTCTTACTGCCGAAAATTGTGGTACCCCCACACCACTAACAATTCTTGTAGTACAAATAGATCCAGGGCCAACCCCCACTCTAATACCATCGACAAAGGGAACTAGTTTTAAAGCAGCCTCCTTAGTGGCAATATTCCCAACAGTTAGTTTTGATTTCTTAAGTTTGGTTCTGATTTTTTTGGCACTCTTTATAACATTTATATTGTGTCCGTGGGCGCAATCTATAAAAACGACATCACACCCGGCCTTCTCTAGGGCAAGCGCCCTATCTATATCAAATGGCCCACAAGCTGCACCTACTAATAGGTCTTTTTCCTTCACTTGTTTCACCATTTTCACTTGCTGGGCTGTTGTACAGTTCCTATGTAGCACACCCAAGCCACCAAGCTGGGCCAATATGATAGCCATCTGTGCTTCGGTAACTCTATCCATAGCAGCAGATAGAAATGGGGTATATAAAAAAAGACCACGGCAAACCGCGGATTTCAAGATGGCATCACTGGGCTCAACATTGCTCAATGATGGCCTAATCAGGACATCATCAAAGGTGAGGGCTGTGTCTAAAAATATTTTCCTTTCCATGTGTAATATTACCATTTATAGAATTTTATACAACAAAAAAATGTGGAAAACTTTTTGAAAGTAACTGTGTTTTTACACGACACCGAGTATCGTGTAATCGTGTAAAACTATAATGTATCAGTAAATATGTTATTCTTAAAATATGACAAAATCCAGAACAGAACAAATGAGGGAAATTAAAGATGAAATTCTTATTTTAAAGAAATCGCCCCTGTATGCCGAACGAGTCAAAAATAAAGCATTTCCAGTCATTGGAGAGGGTAGCCATTATGCCAAGATAATGTTTATCGGTGAAGCTCCAGGTAAAAATGAAGCCCAAACAGGTAGGCCTTTCTGTGGAGCATCTGGAAAAATATTAGACGAGCTCCTAAATTCCATTTCTTTAGACAGAAAAAAGGTCTATGTTACCAACATTGTAAAAGATAGGCCCACCTTAAACAGAGACCCGTCTCCAAAAGAAATAGAAATCTATGCACCTTTTTTAGATAGACAAATTTCCATCATCAAACCAAAAATAATAGCCACTTTGGGTAGGTTTTCTATGGAATACATAATGAAGCGGTATGGGCTGGAAAACGAACTGGGGCCAATTGGCCAAATGCATGGCAAATCTTTTGAAACTGAGATTGAAAAGAACAAAGTAAAAATTGTTCCACTCTATCACCCGGCAGTAGCACTATATAATAGGAATGAGTTAGAAACCCTAAAGAAAGATTTCAAAATTTTAAAAAAGTTAGTTTAGGTTTAATTCTTCTACAAGAAAATCTTCTAGAACTTTATAGCCATGAAATTCTTTGGCAATTTTGAAATTTTTGTCCAACTTTTTGTCTAAATCTTCATCCAAAAGCCAGCGCATCGTCTTTTTGTATGCATTCTTGAGGTGTGGTTTGGGAACTTTATAAAATTCATCCTCTGTTTTTTCTAATTCGTCACCAAAAGAAATAACCTTATATCCTTCCGGCTCTATATCTTTCCTAAAAACAGGGTATTCAAAAATGGCTATTGGTTTTTTTGCAAATACTGCCTCTATAAACTGATTTCCCCAGCCTTCCCAGACACTAGGAAAGGTAATCAAATCGGCATGAACATATGCATCCCACAAGGAATACTTCTTATTACCTGCAGTGAAAGATCTTTCCGCCCCAACATGACCAGAAATAAACTTGGTATGCAGTTTATCTTCAAAAGACTTTGTTTTTAACTTAAAAAGATAATCTCTTTTCTCGTCCTCGGCATACCCAGCCATAATTAAAACAACATTTGCGTTTTTTCCAATGCGCTTACCATTATAAAGTTTCCTTCCTCTTAACTTCTTAATATTTTTCTGTAATCTCTTGGTGAAGTCCATGGCTATTTCTATACCTTTTCTAGGAATCACTCTGGTTGCCTGCAAAACAACTAAATCGTTTTTCTTTATATCAAACTGCTCAAGAAAGTCTTTATTAAAAGTGTCTTTTTCCCACAAGGGTTGATCGAAGTCAAAAATATCTGGCACTACGCAAGAATCTATTTCATTTCTTTTTAAAAGCTCTTGCTGGGCTAAAGAGTTTAAAACGACATGTTTAATATACTTACTCTTTGGGGGCATAAACTTGTCCATATAGTTCTTCAAATATAAACTAGTCGGTGCGCGAAACTCTCTCCTTTCCCAGAAGAAATCATGATGAGTAGCGATTGTACACAATTTGTACCTTTCAATCCATTTAGCAAAAGCTCTTGCTGCAGCAATATGCCCACCAAAAGAAAAGATATTATGAACTAAAACTGCGTCAAAGTTTTCTTTTTCCTGTATTTCATTTAACTTCTTTTCAATATCACCAGATATTTGATTCATTTTTTTCTTAAGCTCTTCGGTATTTAAGTACTTCTTTTCAAAATATAAAAATCCACTTTCTTTAATAATAGGAATATCTCCGTGATCCCATTCCAAATCCTCTATGATGTAATCTGAGCCATTGCTATAATTTCCAGCAATTAGCTTAACCTCGCACCCATGCTTCTCTAAAATTTGTTTACGTTTTTCTATTTCCAAAGAAACGCCATCTGTCCCGCCTACGCGATAATGACAGATGGCAATTTTCTTCGGTTTACTATTTGGAATCATTTATATAGTATACAAAGTATGAAAATACTAGCAATTGAAACCTCTTGCGATGAAACAGCAATAAGCATTTTAAATATTAAACACTCAGTGTTTAATATTTTATCCAATGTTATTTCTTCTCAAGTTAAAATACACGCCAAGTGGGGCGGGGTAGTGCCAACGTTAGCTAAAAGAGAACACCTCAAGAACTTACCAACAGTATTAGAAAAAGCCCTTTCAAAGGCCAAAATAAAAAACCCCAGCAAAGAAATTGATATAATTGCAGTTACTCACGGACCGGGACTAGAACCCGCACTTTGGACAGGAATAAACTTCGCTGAAGACTTGGCAAAAAAATGGAATAAACCTTTAGTTCCCGTAAACCACATGGAAGGGCACTTATGCTCCGTTTTGCTAAAGAAAAACGGAGAAAAAACAAATCTCAAATCTCAAATCTCAAAAATGCAATTTCCAGCAGTGGCACTGCTTGTTAGTGGGGGGCATACAGAACTTATTTTAATATCCGCCCAAGGCGGACCAGCCTCCGGCTGGAAGTATAAAAAACTTGGGCAAACTAGAGATGATGCGGCTGGAGAAGCTTTTGATAAAGTAGCCAAAATGATGAAGCTGGGCTACCCCGGAGGACCAATTATCTCCAAACTCGCCTCCAAATTTGATGGAAGCCTACCTGCCAGAAAGACAGATTCAACTTCCATCAAATTACCGAGACCAATGATTAATTCAAAAGACTTTGATTTTTCTTTTTCCGGCCTAAAAACTGCCGTACTATATACTATTAAAAAAATACCTCGCCTCAGTCCTAATATTAAAAAAGAAATTGCTTATGAATTTCAACAAGCAGTAATAGATGTTCTTATTTCTAAAACAAAACGCGCTGTAGAAAAATATAAAGCTCAGACCGTTATTGTAGGTGGGGGAGTGGTCGCTAATAAAAAACTTCGCAAAGAAATGAAAAAGGTTTTTCCCAAAGTTTTGCTTCCAGAAGTAAAATACACAGGAGATAACGCCGTGATGATTGCTTTGGCAGGGTATTTTAGATACCAAAATAAAAAACCCGCACATAAAGTACGGGCCTTGAAAGCTAACGGCAATTTAAAAATCGCTTAAAATATAGTAAGATAAGACTATGTCAAATGAAATATCTGGGGCATACAACCCTAAAAAAGTTGAAGAAAAAATATATAAAATCTGGGAAGATTCAGGTTTTTTCAACCCAGACAAACTACCAGATCAACGAAAAAAACCTTTTACCATCACTATTCCTCCACCAAATGTTACCGGATCTCTTCACATGGGCCACGCTCTTCAAGTAGCCATTCAAGACATATTGATACGCAAAAAAAGAATGGAAGGATATAAAGTACTTTGGATTGCAGGAACAGACCACGCTGGCATTGCCACACAAAACGTTGTTGAAAAAGATATCCTTAAAAAAGAAGGAAAAAGAAAACACGATTTAGGTCGTGAAAAATTTGTAGAAAAAGTCTGGGAATGGAGAGAAGAATATGGCAATAAAATTTTAGACCAATTGAAAAAACTAGGTGCTTCTTGCGACTGGTCTCGACTGCGCTTTACCATGGACGAAGACTACCAAGAAGAAGTTAAAAAGGCCTTCATGCACTATTATGAAAAAGGGTGGATATACAGGGCCGAAAGAGTTATTAACTGGTGCACTAAATGCCAAACCTCACTATCCGATCTAGAACTAGAACACCACGAAGAACAAACCAAACTCTACTATATAAAATACCCGTCTTCGGACGAGGCAGGTGGCCCCATAACAGTCGCCACAACCAGACCAGAAACAATGCTGGGCGACACCGCTATTGCTGTAAACCCAAAGGACAAAAAGTATAAAGACTTAATTGGCAAAACAGTAACCCTACCAATTGTAGAAAAAGAGATTCCAGTGATTGAAGACCGAGCAATAGACCCTGAGTTTGGAACAGGAGCAGTGAAAATTACTCCAGCCCACAGCATTATTGATGCTGAAATAGGAGAAAGGCACAATTTAGATGCACCAAAGGTGATAGACGAGTTTGGTAAGATGACTTATGGAAAATATAAGGGTATGAAAATAAATGAAGCGCGCGAAAAAATTGTAGAAGATCTAAAAGAAAAAGATTTAATAGAAAAAACAGAAGATTATACTCACAATATCTCTACTTGCTATCGTTGTAATAGAATTATTGAAAATAGTCCGAGCATGCAATGGTTTTTGAAAATGGATGAGCTTGCAAAAAAGGCAATTGAGGCAATTGAAAGTGGAGAAGTTAAGTTTCATCCTAAAAAATGGGAAAAAGGCTACCTTGAATGGCACCGAAATATTCGAGACTGGTGTATTTCTAGACAGCTTTGGTGGGGCCACCAAATACCCGTTGAAAACAGTGAAGATGTGCTAGACACATGGTTTTCTTCTGCACTGTGGCCATTTGCAACAATGAATGAACAAGATCAAAAAGAATTTTACCCGACAAGTGTTCTAACCACTGCTCGAGACATAATTAATTTATGGGTGGCACGAATGATTTTTTCAGGTTATGAATTTAAGGGTGAAAAACCTTTTTCGGATATAATCATCCATCCAACAATTTTAAGTAAAACTGGACAAAGAATGTCCAAATCGTTAGGAACTGGTGTTGACCCTATGGACTATATTGAACAATACGGAGCAGACGCCACTCGTTTTGGTTTAATTTGGCAAAGTATGGGAAACCAAGATATTCACTGGGCAGAGGAACATGTAAGGGCGGGAAAGAAGTTTAATAATAAATTGTGGAATGCGAGCAAATTTGTTTTACTTTCCATAGATCAAATAACAACCGAATATGACCACAAACAAAAGATAAAAGAAAAAAAACTGACAGAGGCAGACGAAAGAATTATAGAATGTTTCGTTAGTGTAAAAAAAGGAGTAAGTGAATACATCGACAAATATGCATTTGGGCACGCATTACACGATATGTACGATTTCTTTTGGCATGAATTTTGTGATATCTACTTGGAAGCATCAAAAAAACAACTTGAAGACAAGAATCAAAAAGAAAACACCCAAGAAATTTTATCATATATTTTGATTAACTCCCTAAAACTTCTTCATCCCTTCATTCCGCACATCACTGAGGAAATCTGGTCTAAATTGCCTATTAAAGATAAAAAATTATTAATCGTAGAAAATTGGCCCCATGAGCACAAGTAACTTATTTTTCGCACTAGCTGGTGGTATTTTACCAGCTCTACTATGGCTATGGTTTTGGCTTAAAGAAGACAGGCTTCACCCAGAACCAAGAAAAACACTACTCCTTACTTTCTTAGCTGGAATGGTTGTTGTCGCTTTGGCGCTACCGTTGGAACAGTTGGCAAATTATGGTCTAAAAAAATTAGGATTAATAACAGCATTTAGTGGAACATTGCTTCTATTTGTCTGGGCGGGAATTGAAGAATTTTGTAAATATATCGCTGCCAAAAAAACCGCCCTTACAAGACCCGAGTTTGACGAGCCAATAGACGCTGTAATTTATTTGATTACAGCTGCTTTAGGTTTTGCGGCAATGGAAAATGTAATTTTTCTAATTAGCGTAACCACTGATTATGGATTTATGGCTGGATTTGTAACTGGAAACCTTCGTTTCGCAGGCGCAACACTTCTACATATACTAAGTTCCGCAATCATAGGTTCGGCAATTGCTTTTTCTTTCTATAAACAAAAGTTATTTCGCCTCAAACTAATAATTGGACTATTTTTGGCAACCGTATTGCATACTACCTTTAATTTTTTTATAATTAGAAGTACAGGAGATAATATTTTTCAAATATTTTTTCCATTATGGATTTTAATTATTGTACTCCTTTTTGTTTTTGAAAAAATAAAAAAACTAAAAAAATTAACAACTAACAAAAATATATAATATGCCAAAAAACACAGGTTCATTTTTTGAAAGACTAACCGGTAACATAACCGTAGACGATGAAAACAATACCGAAGATGTAGGAATAGAAGAGATTCTAGAAAATCCGGCAATCCTCAAAAACAAAGAAGACAAGGTTCAAGATAGCTGGGTAGAAGAAGATGGAGATGGACAGCTTACTGTCGATATGTACCAGAAGCCAAACGAAATTGTTATCCAAGCAATGCTTGCTGGTGTGAAGCCAGAAGATTTGGATGTTTCCATAACCCAAGACATGATTACCTTGAAAGGAAACCGAAGAAAGGTAAGCGAAGTAACAGAAGACAACTATTTCTATAGAGAGTTGTATTGGGGTGGTTTTTCTCGGTCTATCCTTTTGCCTCAAGAAATCAATCCAGAGAAAGCAGATGCTTCTATGAAAAATGGATTACTGGTCATAAAACTACCCAAAATAATCAAAGAAAAAACTCAGAAACTAAACATCAAGATTGAATAAGAAAAATAGACCCGCAAGGGTCTGTTTTTGTTTATGGTATGCCGAGGGGGAGAATCGGTCACAAGTCCTCAAAAAATATACTTCGTTATTTTTTGGGCTCGCGACCCCGCCTCACCCGCCTACGGCGGGTTCCGGCCTTCGATTCTCCGCTACTATGTCCATAACAAAAAAGAAACCCTTACGGGTCTCTTTTTTGTTATGGTATGCCGAGGGGGAGAATCGAACTCCCGACCTCTTCTTTTTCAGAGAAGCGCTCTACCACTGAGCTAACTCGGCTTACAATCCAACTCGGCTTGTGGTTTAACTTTCTTTAGATTGAAAAGACTCTATAATACCTTGAATTTGTTTCAATATATTTGGGGAAAACTGTTCTGTATTACTACCTGGACCAGTTCCAATAATTGAAACGTCAGATTTTATATCATCAAATGTATCGGAAAGCATTTGAATATACGGAAGAACAAAATAGTAAGCGCCAAATACCAAAGAAATAATCACTACCCAATAAAGTATCTTAAAAACACGACCCAGTTTCTGCATCTTATGCATTTTCTTTAAAATCTTAAGGGATTCTTGAGAAGTAGCAAGATTCTTTTTTAGTAACTGTTTTATTTCTCTTGTACTATCCATACCTATGTATTATGGCAAATTTTCCTTTATTTTTGTAGTGGGCGGTAAGGGACTTGAACCCCCAACCTCCTCGGCTTGCTTTGATGAATTTCTGGTGGGCGCTGGAGGATTCGAACCCCCGACCTACTCGGTGTAAACGAGGCGCTCTACCAACTGAGCTAAGCGCCCACAAGAAATTCATCAAAGTGTAAACGGTAAAAATATCCCTAAGGATGTTTTTACCTCTACCAATTGAGCTAACCGCCCTCATTTTTATTATACTCGGTGTAAACGGAGAAAGCATGCTTTCTCCACTAGCCAACTGAGCCCCGCCCGCCATCGCAAGCATGAGCCTGCTCAGGCGTTGCGGGCGGGTAACCGCCCATATCTTCCTTATCTCCCGGAAGGGAATCGAACCCCTATTTAGGGCTTAGAAGGCCCTCGTTCTATCCGTTGAACTACCGGGAGGATTTTTTCAATACTTTATTAAAATCGTACTTTTTCTCTTCCAAATCTAAAATCGTGTTATCAAATAACTTTTTCTCCAAAACAATAGCGTCAAATTCTTCCAAATTACAACCTTCTGCAAAAACTTCTTTTTTAAATGTCCTCATCCAATACACATTCAAAAATAATACTACAACAAAACAAACTAAAAAGACAATAACACTTATTTTCCAAAGTGAATATCTATCTATTTTAATTGTGTTTATCTTAAATTTCATCCTATTGATTCATCTTTTATTTAAAGCTTAAAAGTCTCAATCCCATAATTCCTTCCCAATTAGTAGCGGATTCATTTTTCTGCAAATAAAGCCTTTCAAAACTTACCTGGTAAGAATCCTTCTCCAAAAGAGAAACAAAATTGCAAATATTTGAAAAAGGTCCTTCTGTAGAAATATCAAAAATAGGTTTATCTGTAGAATTCTTTTTAATATCCGCTCTACGCACCACTAGTTTAATTTCTGAGATATTTGCGAGTTTCTCCAGTCGTTCAATAAAACTAACAATAGTTAATTCTTCTAAAAAAACGGACTCAACAATTGCACGCTGGTCATAAACTTCCTGCAACTCCATTTTTATGTTATTAGTATTAGCTATTCTTTTATTATAGAAAGCTAAATCTGCCTTAGTATTCTCAAGAACCTCCAAATCTTTGCCAATCTTAACAAACAAAAAAGACAACAAACAAACAAACGCCAGGTTGACGATAACAACCACACCAGTACCTATGATAAATTTTTTCCTTGTATTTATTTTCATCTCATTTTTTCAAATCAATACTTAAAGTAAACTTAATATCACTTTCCGATAAAAGATTTGCCAAAGGAAGGTTCACTTCGCTAAAATATTCACTAGCTTTCAGGCTATCAACGAAATCTATCAAGTCGCCCCTAGAGTCTGCATTACCACCCACAATTAATCTGGATGTCTGAAGATCAGTGGCGTGAGAATCAAACAGAAGGGAACTTACTACAACAGAAGAAGGAACCATTGAAACAACCTTATAAATTTCTTCTGAAAAAAACCTTGCTGTATTTTTATTTTTTTGATATGAAAATACCAAATCGTTCAATTGTTGTGTTTCAAACTCCAAATTATCCACATTTTTCATACCGGCTAGGGTTTTTGTGGAAAGTCTTTGGTCCTCTAAGCTTCTTGTGTATGAACTTATAGAAAACAACGAAACAACAGATAAAACTATTTGAGTAGACATCAAAATGAAAAGGCCTAAACCCAAAACAACAATATATCGTCTAAAAAACTCCAGTCGTATATTTTTATTACTTTCTGGGGGAAGTAAATTAATCATAAAGACTTAAAATTACCCAAAGACCTTAGTGCTAGCCCTATAGCGGTTGCATATTTTAAAGACTCTCTTCGTTCTATTTCTGGAACATATTTTTCAAAAGATGTTATATTTATCCACGGATTACCGACTTCAACAACAGTTTCAAGTTCGTACGACAAGTAATCAGTCAACCCAACCATGTTTGAATCACCGCCACAAAGCACAATCTTTCCAATTTCCTTGTTTTTAAAACCTTGCTCTTCGGCATGTGTTTGCCAATAATTTTTTATTTGTCGAACCTCATCTTTAATAACTGAAATTATAGGGAAGATAGCGTCGAGAATGTTATCACCTTCAATTCTCTGAAGAATAGTTTTCTTTTTTACTTTTTCAGCTTCTAAAATGTCTATGTTTAGGTTCTTGGCAAGAGCTCTTTCAATATTTTCTCCGGCAACATTTATGGTTGAACCAAACTTAACAACGCCCCCCTCTCCAATTATAAAACTGGTTCTCGTTTTTCCGAAATCTATAATCATTGTCGGCTCTTTTGTATTGCTTTTAACTAGCGCCCTAAAAAGTGAGTGATTTTCTAATTCAAAAATAATCGGACTCATCCCGGTTCTTGTAAAAACATCTGTATAATCTTCAATTATTTTTCTTGGAAAAGCACTAAGGGCAATCTCCAAAACACCTTTTTGGGATGGATTCTTTATAATTTCAAAATCGTAAATTACATCCTCCGGAGAAAAAGGAATCAATTCCTCTAGCTGAACCTCTAAGCTTTTTTTAATTTGAGATTCATCCATAAGGGGAAGCTTAACAACCCTTAAAAAAGCTTTCTCTTCCGGCAACGAAACAGTAATATACTTATTAACTAGCTCTTTGTTCAACTCGTTAAAACACGAAATCAAATCTTCTTTGCTTCGTACTTCTCCTTTTTCAATCATTTTCTTCTCTATGTTTTTACTTCCAAACCTTTTTATTTTTAGACATTCTCCGTGTTTTTCAAACTCTACATATTTTACGCTTCTTCCAGAAATATCAATGCCAACCGCAGGTATATCTAAATAACGCGGGAACGGAAAAATTTTAGAAAATATGTCAGTAGTCATATATTAATTATAACCCAAGCAAAAGAATAGACAAAATTTAATTTTCGGTTTATATTTAACATTATGTTAGCATTATTTCCAAATCTTTTCGCCCTTGAACAACTAGCGCCACTAATTATACGTGTCGTCTTGGCTTTAATATTTTTAACGAGTGGCTATTCTAAAGTATTTAAAACTCTTACCAAAACATCAAAAATATTTGAGTCAATGAAAATGAGGCCAGGAAAATTATGGGTGGTAGTAATTGGTGTAATGGAACTTGTTTCTGGAATTTTGCTAACTATCGGTTTTTTAACGCAACTAGTAGCGATTGTTATTGCTCTAATTATGGTCGGGGCAATAGTAATGGTTAAGCTTCGGCAAGGTTTTATCAGTGGATATGCCTTTGAATTATTAATTTTAGCTTGCGCTCTAGCTCTTTTATTAATGGGGCCGGGGATATTTTCAATAGATTTACCTTTATAAACTATGAAGGAACTTTTTTACAACAGCACTCTAAAAAAACATATTAACTTTGATGAAATGATTAAAGAAATTGTTTCATATATAAATGATGAGCCGAAAGCGAAGTATAAAATTACCGTTGGGACAGACTCTCCGGGTGTAAATAATACTTTTTTTATTACAGCGGTTACTATCTTAAAAATTGGAAATGGCGGAAGGTATTTCTGGACAAAAACAGGGATGATTTACTGCCACACTCTTCAAGAAAGAATATATAAAGAAGTGATAAGATCTATAACTTTTACTCAAGAGTTAAAAAGTAAACTAAAAGATGTTTTGGGAGAAGACTTTTTTTGGCCCGCCCGCCTCGCAAGCGAGAGCGTTGCGGGCGTGGACAACAAAATAGCCATTCATATTGATATTGGAGAAAATGGACAAACAAAAGATTTAATTGATGGTGTTGTAGGAATGGTAAGAGGATATGGCTTTGAAACCGCCATAAAACCAGAAGCATTTTGTGCTTGTTCTGTTGCCGACAAACACACTTAACATGTCACATGCCCCGTTAGCTCAGTTGGTAGAGCAGTTGCCTCTTAAGCAAACGGTCGGGGGTTCGAATCCCTCACGGGGTACACGCAAGAAAAGATTAACAAATATAATAGCTCAATTGGTAGCGGCGAAAAGTGATGTTATCACTTTTCGCGACTCTTAAGCAATTGGTTCCAGGTTCGAGTCCTGGTGGGGGTACAAAGCAAAAAAGGGTGACTTGATGTCACGCTTTTTTGGTTTGTATATTCCTTACTTGCAGGACTCGAAGCCCGATTGAGCCTCGCCGAAGGCGGGCCAATTGGGGTACAGCTCCTGTAAGGAGCGAGTCCTGGTGAGGATACAATACATCAATCCAATTCTCAACTCAGCATTTATCTACGATCGTATGTATTTGCTGAATTTAAACTTGTTAACTTTATCAACTTTGCTAGGATAAAACTATGAAAAAAGAAATATATCTAATCCTTCACAACATCCGAAGTCTACATAATGTAGGTTCTATTTTCAGAACCGCCGACGGCGCTGGCGTAGAAAAAATATTTCTCACCGGCTACACTCCATCTCCTTTGGATATGTTTGGAAAGACGCGAAAAAAAATAGCTAAAATCGCCCTCGGGGCAGAGAAGTCCGTTCCTTGGGAAAAACACCAAGACATCGGAAAACTAATCACAAAACTAAAAAACTATCGAGATCGGATCTCAATAGTTGGAGTAGAGCAGAGTGATAAAGCAGTAGATTATAGAAAATATAGAACCAAGTACCCTCTAGCATTAATTATGGGAAACGAAGTTCGTGGGCTTTCCAAACAAGCTCTAAAGAAATGTGACAAAATTATTGAAGTCCCAATGTATGGGGAAAAAGAATCTCTGAATGTTGCTGTGACTACAGGAATTGTTTTGTTCAACCTAGTTTGATATCTCAAGATTCGCAACTACTTCTCCTTCTTTATTGGTTAAAGTGATATTTTCACGTTTTTGAGCCCACATCTCACTAGACCTATCTAAATAAACTCTCCACTCTGCTTCGTGAAAATCTTCATCATTTTTGTGTGCATCCACACAACCATTGTAGTTTAGTTTCTTATTGATTTCCTCTCTACAAATATTGGTTAACCCTGGTGCAGTAAAACCAAACTCACAACGTGGTAAGGTTTCTATGTAGTCTAAACAATCATAAGAAAGATCGGCGGACCAAATCTCGTCTTCTGGATATGGACAATCTTTGGAAATACTAGGAACAATATTGGAAAGCTGAACAAGGTATCCCATACATTTATTTATCTTGAAACTATCCCCCAAAGGACTGCGTCCTGTTACCAAAATCATTTTCTCTCCAGGATTTAAAACCATACTGCTCTTAATGTTCGTTTGACTGGTTTTAAATAAAACAACCGCTTGAGGTATTTCTAGGCGTAAACCTTGAGCTCCACCAATAAACCAACCGGCAAGATTAATTGCTGTCTTATTTGCGCCCGAAGCTTTTATTTCTATATACTCCTCATCTGGATTTGTTCTTTTGGCATTACGAACATAGATAAATATTTTGTTTTGATCCTCTTGACCACTAATACTACTGGGGCTAGACGAGTCGTCATTCGTATCTGTTGCGCCAGAACTACCGCCAGTAATACTATCAAAATGTGCCGGCTCGGGTTTATTTTCAATGAAAAAATTAACCGGAGGCCTAGTCACACCACCCTGAACAAACCAAATAACCCCTAAAATAACTACAAATAGAAAGAAAAAACCTAAATCTCTGATTGGACCTTTTGTCATATATAAATAATACCTAAAAATTAACCACTTTTTAAACTTGACCTAGAAAGAAGTTTATACTCTGCGCCTTCTGGAGTTAAATTGCTCTCCATAATATTTATGGATTCCACCAAAAAAGACTGAGACTCGTTTAAAATATCAATCCCATTTTCTGGTAAAAAATGATCAATATCATCAAAATGTTTCTTGTTAAATTTAGCTAGGGTAATATGTGGGATTGGATCTAGTGTATCCTCATCAATATAATCCGAAAATAAGCTATTTAATTTTAGAAATTGTGGTGAATTTTTAAAGTTCACCCAAACCATTCTTGGATGAGATCCAGTAGGAGCAAAGGTAATTGTGGAAGGCGTTAGGTAAAAAGACTCCATTCGTGAAACAACTTGCTCAACAAACTTAGTTAAATTCCCTAATTTTTCACGACTAAGGTAACCACAAAAAACAACCGTAATATACCAGTTTTTTTGTTGGCGAATTTTTACAAATTTTTGATTATAAAAAGATCCAATATATGCCTCAGCAATATTTTTTAAATCAGTTGGTACATCTATGGAAACAAAAATTCTATGATCTCCCATATTATTTACTATTATTGCCTTAAAGCGAGGCAAGCTCTTCTTGAACAACTTTTTTATCATCCCACTTAATTTTAGTCCCTTTCGGACCCATAATATATGGGTCCGTTCCTTTGCCGGTAATTAGTACTGCGTCACCGGTCTTAGCCATACTAATAGCTTCGTGAATGGCCTCCCGCCTGTCAAGAATTATTTTGTATTTGAATGGCGATTGAATACCCTTAGCCACATCTTCAATGATAGACTTTGGACTTTCGTCATAAGGATCTTCGTTGGTTAAGATAATTTCATCACAATAAGTTGCCGCAACTTTCCCCATAACGCTTCTTTTCCATTTATCGCGCCCACCACCAGTAGACCCCAGAACGCAAATCTTACGAGATCTTTGAAAAAGTTCATATAACTTCTCCAAAGACTCTGCCGTATGAGCATAATCAACAACAATTTTAAAATCTTGACCTTCGTTAATAAAATCAACCCGCCCAGGAACCCCCGAAAACCTACCTACCGCAGATCTAATATTATCCCAACCAACGGCTTGTGACCTAGCAAAACCTATCGCTGCTAAAATGTTGTATAAATTAAATTCCCCCAAAAGCCGGGCCCTTAAGTCTTGCCCGTCAACAATGAAATCAATACCCTGATCTCGTAGATCAAATCTTGAAGCCTGAAGAAGTCGTACAGCATTATCAAACTCACTCTTTTGTTTCTCTTTCAAGCCATAGACCCATTTTTCATCAGCCTTAAATTTCAAAAAGTAATCGGCATTTTCATCATCGCCATTTACAACAATTGTTTTCTTTTTGGTCCGTGTTTTTTCAAGAGCTTCAAAAAATTTCATTTTGGCCTCGCGGTATTTTTCAAAAGACCCATGAGCTTCAATGTGTTCTGGTGTGAGATTGGTAAAAATCATCGCATCAATCCGAATAAATTTATGACGAAATTGTAAAACTCCCTCAGAGCTCATTTCAATTAGAACATACTGGCATTTCTGCCTAACCGCTTTTCTCAAAAACTTCTGCAAAAAAAATCTTCCAGGCATAGTCATTTTTAGTTTGTTTCTTTCAGATTCCCGATCAATTTTAAAACGCAAAGTAGAAACCAGCGCTGTCTTATACCCAGCTTCACTTAAAATGGCATTTAAAACTTCGAGAACGCTTGTTTTTCCTTTGGTACCCGTAACACCAACCACAAATATCTTCCGAGAGGGGAAACGATAAACTAAGGCAGACAAAAACGACATCAACCAATGATAAGTTGGTTGTAAAAATTTAAACAACCTTTTGGGAATAATTTTTTTTATAAATCTTAAGGTTTTATTTATCATTTTTTATTTATGTTTCTTAATGCCTCTTTAACTATGTTTTCTGTCCCAGTTGTTCCGTCTGGAATCTTGCGAATAGCCTCACGGCCCTCCCGAAGTGAATAACCAAGTGATTGTAGAGCCTCTAAAGACTCTTCTTCATCCTTTAGGGATTCTCCATCACCGGCTTTTTCTAGGGCACCAAACTTGTCTTTTAACTCAACGACTATCTTTTCAGCTAAACGCCTGCCAATACCAGAAACTTTTGTTAAATAAGACGTTTCTCCGGTAGAAATCGCTTTTTTCAACAAATCAATAGGAGCAACAGACAAGACTGCAATGGCACCCTTGGGGCCAATACCAGAAATGCCAATAAGTAGCTCAAAAAAATCTAATTCTGAATAATTCAAGAACCCGTAAATATCCAATATGTTTTCTCTAACATGTAAATGAGTCCAAAATGTTACCTTTTCTTGTTTAGAAACCTCCTTTAGGGTTTCAAATGAGACAAAAACTCGGTAACCAACACCGTTCACGTCCACCACAACAAACCTCTCGGTTCTAAATTTTATCGTACCTTCAAGTTGAATTATCATACTTTTATATTACCTTATATTGCAATTTCTCTCAATTTTGCTAGTATCTTGGAATGCCCATAACAAAATCAGCCAAGAAATCATTGCGACAATCCGAAAGACGAAAAGTAATAAACATTAGAAAAAAACGCGCAATGAAAGGTAAATTAAAAGAAGTTTCTAAACTTGTTTCTGAAAAAAAGAAAGGAGTTGCTTTGAAAATGGTTCCAGAAACATATAAAGCAATAGACAAAGCAGCCAAAACAGGAATCATAAAGAAAAATACTGCTTCTCGAAAGAAATCACGATTGATAAAGGCAATCAAAAGAATTGAGAGTTAAAAATTAGATACTAAGTAAAAACTTTTCTAAGCCAATTTTCAAATCGCCAGCTCCACGGCGATTTTTGTGGTACAAAACCACAAGTTCACTCAAAAATTTTTCTAGCTCACCTTCTTTAAATAAGCTTGTGTTTTTTTGAGTTTTTTTATAAACAAAAGAATGCAAATCCTTTCCGCCTCCTTTTTTTACAACAAGCAAGTTCCTAATTTGCCACAACACCTTAAAAAAAACTTCCTCTGTATCTATTCCTTTTAAAACTTCTTCCTGAAACAAAAGCCATACATCGTTTTTCTTCCTTTCGGCCACCAGGTCAGTAATTTTAAAATAAATTGACAATTGTTTTTTTCTTTCATCTCTTTTATCAAAACTGTACTCAAAAATATTTTTCGTATGTGCTTGTAATTCTTTTAATTCAGTCGGTTTTATTTTTTCCTCCAAAAAAATCAAGACATTTTTTGAATTGTTTATTTCTTCTAAACTTCCTAAAACATATTCCTTTGCCAAAGAATTATTAAAAATTCTTTTTGAAAGTATTAATTTTTTTTCTAAAAACAAACTTTCAGTTTTAAAAGCACCCCTAAACTCCTCTAGCTCGAAATTGTCATTATCAAATCTAAAAACAGAAAGATTTTTATCTTTTCCTGAAACTTCTGCCACAATTTCGTCAAACTTTTTGTGACTTTTCACGTTGTCATTTCCAAAAATTAAATAAAACATATTTTATTTAAGTTCTGACCAATTATATCCAAACGAAACGCCAACCTTCAAAGATACATCAGGCAGTTTATTTTCCTCCATAATTTTCTTAATAAGTAAGATTGCTTCGTCCAAAACATCCTCTTTTATTTCAAAAATTAATTCATCGTGAACCTGTAGAATGGGGTATACACTTTTGGAAAAACCTTTCTCTGACAAGATTTTATCAATTTGCACCAAGGCAATTTTAATAATATCAGCAGAAGTACCTTGAATTGGAGCATTAACTGCCATCCTTTCGGCTTCTTTTCGAATATATTCAATTGGTGAATTAATCTCTGGTAAATACCTGCGACGACCAAAAAGAGTTCTGGCATATCCAGCTTTCCTTGTCTCCTCTTTATTTTTTCCAGTAAACGCTGCTACTCCAGGAAAATCTCTGAAATATTCTCCAAAAAAACTAATTGCTTCATCCTTGGAACATCCAAGCTGTTTCTTTAAACTATTAATACCCATGCCGTAAATAATACCAAAATTGATAATTTTTGCCTTTCGTCTCATTTCTGAATCCACTTTGTCCGAGGGAACATTAAAAACTTCAGAAGCAACACTACTGTGAATATCAACACCATCCTTAAAGGCTTCCTGTAGTTTTTTGTCTCCACTTAAAGACGCCATAACTCGAAGATCAATTTGAGAATAGTCAAAAGAAACCAAATTCCATCCCTTTGAAACAACAAACGCTTTCCTTACGGCTTGCCCAAATTCTGTCCTAGTTGGGATATTTTGCAAATTTGGATCTGAAGAAGAAATTCTTCCTGTGGTTGTGCCCGTCTGATTAAACGAACCATGTAGACGGCTATTACTATCAACCATTTCAGGTAAGTTATCTATATATGTAGAAGTTAATTTGGCAAGCTCTCTATAGGAAAAGATTTCTTTTATTATTTCGTGATCATCTTCTATCTTTTCTAGCTCAGAAAATCGAGTCGATATGGCACCTTGCCCTGTCTTGCGCATACCTTTTGGTGAAATCCCCATTTTTTCAAAAAGAACTTCGGCCAACTGTTTTGGTGAATTGATGTTGAACTCCATACCAGCCATTTCCCAAATCTTATTCTCTAGAATATCCAATTTTTGATGATAGTCTTTTGATAATTTTTTTAAATAATCAACATCTAGTAAAATTCCCTTTTGTTCCATTCGTTTAAAAATGTTTACCAATGGTAATTCGGTGTCAAAATATAATTCAGAGAAATCTGTTTTTCTTATTTTTTCTTCCAAAAATTCTTGTGCTTTTTTGGGAGAGAATATCCGAGTCTCCACTAAAATATCTTTTAGTTCTACTTTTGTTTTACGAGAGTCTAGCATCCAAAAGGCTAACTTAATTTCTGCTTCGGTTTGATCGTCAGTTTTTTCACTATCGGCGAGTGGAATTTCGTCTTTATCTTTCGATACTCCTTCCTGAACAAAGAACGGTAGTTTGTTTAAAAAACTTTTAAGCCCTAAATCCTGAAAAAAGTCTTTTATCTTTGCTTCATCGAAGCCTGTTGGCCACTTAGATTCCTCAAGGTCAAATTCCACAGGAACATCTCTCCTGGTTTCAGCCAACTCTCTACTAAAAAGAGCTTCTTCTTTGTTTTCCTTAAGAAGATTAATTATTCTAGGTTTTATACCTTTTTTCTCAAAAGAATTTTCATCTTTTTCTAGTTTTTTATAAAGACCTTTTAAAGAACCAAAATTACTAATCAAATCTTTAGCTGTTTTCTCTCCAATACCTACAACTCCAATAATGTTGTCGGAAGGGTCTCCCATCAACCCCTTAAAATCGGGAAGCAAGACGGGCGCAAAACCATATCTTTCTTTAACTGCTTTTTCGTCATACATAACAGAGTCTGTGATACCTCTTTTCATTGTATATACTCTTACTTTAGGGGAAACAAGTTGGATGGTATCTAAATCCCCCGTAACGATAATGACTTCCACATTCTCATTTTTAACCTGCTCAACGATAGTCGCTAACACATCATCTGCTTCAAACCCCGCCTTTTCATAAGTAGGAATCCCAAAAAGCTTGGCAAGCTTTTTAGCTCCTTCAATTTGAAAACTTAGTTCACTGGCCATTTGAGGGCGTTTTGCTTTATATTTATCGTAGACTTGATGTCGAAAAGTCGGTTCTGGTAAATCAAAACACGCCACAAGGTAATCTGGATTAAAATCTCTGATGGTTTTTAAAAGAGTAGACGTAAAACCATAAATTGCCCCAGTCGGCTCTCCTTTTGGTGAAGTAAACCCTGGAATAGCATGAAAGGCTCGGTGCAAAACAGCGTGAGAATCAAGCAAAACTAAGGTTTTTTTCTTAGATGCCATTACTTTCAGTATACAACAGCCAAAAGGGGCAGTATATGGCTAATTTAGCTAAAGTTATCAACCGAATATCAACACCCTCATTTCCTATTATACTCCTAAACAAATTCAGTATTCCCAACTATTGAGGTCTAACCTCAATAGTTCTTTGATTTTCGCTGATATGTTTGAAAGTTACTAAAATGTGGTTTTTAGGGAGGATTTTTTTAATTTTCTCCGCCCACTCTACCAAAATAATGTTTTGGGGGTCGTTTACTAATTTCTCCCAACCCAAATCTAGAAGTTCTTCCGATTTGTCCAGCCTATAAACATCAAAATGAACAAGTGTTTTAAATTTTGGAATTTGGAATTTGGAATTTGTTTGTAATTTGTTTCTTGGAATTTGGAATTTCTTCATAATAATGAAGGTTGGACTGGTTATTTTCTCCTTAATTCCAAGTGCCCTTGCAAATCCTTGAGCAAAAGTTGTTTTGCCGGCACCTAAATCACCAACTAAGGCAACCACCACGGCCTGTTGACGATCTTTTTTACCAATTTGCCTTACCAATTTCTCTGCAATTTGGTATGTCTGTTCAATTGTCCCAGAAATTCTACTCATAACATCATTACACCGCAAAACTTAATGCGATGCAATATTGATTGCTATTTTTTAAAATGCTAGAAGTAAAATAATGGTTGAGAAAATCAAAACGTTAATAGAAACTTCTAAAAGTTTTGGAATAATAACAGACAAAAATCCTGAAGATTATGAGTTTCTGGCCAAAGAAGCCCTAAAAAGAACGCTGGCCCTCAAGAAAATCCCTGCACTAGATTTACTTACCGAACGAGTAGGTTTGAAAGATAAATGGTCCCCAATTATAAAACCAATTGCCGAAATAGCTTTCCCTCAAAAAACCATCATCAAACTACCAAAAGAAAAGTACGATATAAAAGAAGTATCTTACAAGGAAGATGATAACAATCTTTCTTTTGTCGTCACCTCAAAAGAAAACGAAATCTTAAATCAAGATATTCTCCTAGAAAAACTCCCGCCCGAAACAGACTCTGTTTTTTGTTTTTTTGGAAACGACAAGAAACTGGAAGAGTTAAGAAAAACAATTAAATTGCCCAACAACGATAAAATCATTTTTATAAAACAGAGCGAAAAAACAGTCACAGAAAAAGTCTTAGAAATAATAAAAATTTTTAGTCCTGAACTAGCAAACGACATGGACACGTCAACCCTTCTGTTTGCGTCCTTAATTACAGAAACAAATAATTTTTCAACTGGTATTACGAAAGAATCATTTTTCTTAGCAACACAACTTTTAGGAAATAATGCCCAGCAAGAATTAATACTAGAAATTTTAGAGGAAGATAAAAAACTGTTCCTTGCGCAGTTGCTTGGTCGCGCCTTAGCGCGAACCTATGTAGACGAATCATTGGAGGTATCTTGGAGTTTTTTGAATAGCCGAGATTTTCAAAAAACAAATAATACTTCAGTCTCTCCCCAAAAACTATACGAACTAACTAAAAAAATGGGCAATCTAATCGCGAGTCAAAACCTGCATGTTTTAATCTGGAAATCTTCAGAAGGAATAAAATCTTTAATAGCCCCTGGAAAAAACAATAATGAGTCTTACTTGCTACCACTAGCTAAGAGTTTGGGTGCACAAATGGAAAGTAAGTTCTTTATAATTGGGCCATTTGAAAACTTTTCAGAAGCAGAAATACATATTCGTAAAGTTATTACAAATTTTATAAAAATAGGATAAAATTAAAAGGTGACAAACTTTGACGAAGTAAAACAAAAGAAAAAAATAGATCTTCTTAAGAGAAAAGAAGAGGAAGAGGTAACGCAAATGCTATCCGAAAAATATGGTATCCCTTATTCAGACTTGTCCAAAATGACAATCGACTTAGATTACTTAAAAATTATAGACGAAGACGAATCCAGAAATGCCAAAATGGCGATCTTTCAGGGTGTTGGAAAAAAAATTCAGATTGCTGTTCAAAATCCAAGCCTAGAACTAACCCAAAATATATTAAAAAAACTGGAAGAACAATACAGTATTCAGACTTTTTTGGTTTCCCTGTCAGGACTGAAAGAAACTTGGGAAAAATATAAAGAAGTTCCCGAATTTATCGAGCTTTCCAAAGGAACCGTAAATATTTCCGCAGAAAAAATAACTGAACTTCTTGAGAAAGATATGACCCCAGAAGAATTAAAAAACATTTTTCTAGAAAGCATTAATAATAAAAAAAACAGAAGTGTTACCGAACTCATAGAAATAGTTCTCGGTGGAGCACTAAATATGGAGGCATCAGACGTCCATATTGAACCACAAGAAAAAAATATCAAACTAAGGTTTCGGTTTGACGGTGTATTGCATGATGTTTTAGAATTTAATCCACAAGTCTATAATTTATTGGTTTCAAGAATAAAACTTATTTCAGAAATGAAACTAAATATTAAAGATAAGGCTCAAGATGGTAGATTTTCTATAAAAGCAGGTGGATTATCAATAGAAATAAGGTCTTCAATACTACCTAGTCCGAACGGGGAGTCAATTGTTTTAAGGGTTTTAAATCCAAAAACAATTAATGTGGCTTTTGATGAATTGGGAATGCACCCAAAATTACAAGAAATAGTTAGAAAAGAAATAAAAAAACCTAACGGACTAATTCTTACCACGGGCCCAACAGGCTCCGGAAAAACGACCACTCTTTATACCTTCCTAAAAGAACTAAGTACCCCAAAAAACAAGACGATCACCATAGAAGAGCCAATTGAATATCATTTGTCTGGGATAGTGCAAACCCAAACTAAGCCAGATTTAGGATACACGTTTTCTACTGGCCTAAAAGCAGTACTAAGGCAGGATCCAGACATTATTATGGTTGGAGAAATTAGAGATAAAGAAACGGCTAGTATAGCTGTAAATGCGGCTTTAACGGGTCATTTGGTTTTATCTACCCTTCACACAAACGACGCTGCCGGCACAATTCCAAGACTAATAGAACTGGAAGTGAGGCCCAACACTATTGCTCCTGCTGTAAATATAAGTTTGGCTCAAAGATTAGTAAGGAAACTTTGTGAACATTGTAAAAAAGAATACAAACCAACAGTAGATGAGATTAAAATTTTAG
>JBHPEK010000006.1:0-27981 GCA_042577045.1 Patescibacteria group bacterium | reverse complement strand
TATTGATGACTATTCAGGTCAGGGTTCAGCTTCCTACCAATTAGGAGCATATTTTTCCTCTGGCGGCAGTGTTCCGATGGCTTGTTGGTATCGCGACCATCGGCAGGCCAGCTTGAGCAGGGGCGGTCCCGGGAGTTCCCGTTCTAGCGGTGGCGTCCGTGGTGCGGTGAGGGTTTTTTAGAATTTGAGCCTTGATTCTTTCTTGAATTTTAATTCTTAATTCTTAAATTTGATTTTTTAAAAATTTTTGAAAATAAGAAGCGACGAAGAGAAACCTATCTTAGAATAGGCTGTCGTAAATTGTTTTGTCAAACAAAAGGCGGAATCTTTGTTAATAAAATTTTAACAAAGCACCTTTGACAACAATAAAACACATAAACCCTCACGATTGGCAATGCTTATTCTGTTTTCAACAGAATGAAAAAGCAAACTAATGCAAAAACGGTTTTCTGGCTATGGCTAATCGTTTTTATTTGATAAGTATTGCAATTATACCTCTGACGACAATGTTCCGATGGCTTATTGGAATCGCGACAATCGGCAGGCCAACTTGAACAGGAACGATCCCGAGAATTCCAATTCTAACAATGGCGTCCGTGGTGCGGTGAGAGATTATGTGCTGTTTAGAAATTTTATCCAGCCACCGAGCATTCTGCCGATTTCAGTTAGTTTGCTCTGTGTCTGGAAAATCTTAGTTTCATTGGCGATATTTAATTCAAGAAAAAGTCGTAATTTTAAGATAGATATTTCTTCCATAGACCTAAGTATAGTAAATATTTGGCAAATTTGGTTTAAGTTTAGAAAAGGAAAAAGAAAAACAAAAGAGTTAGAAATTTTCAGCTATTATCTCGAACAAAATTTAGAAGCATTGTATTCTGATTTAAATGCAGACCGATATAAACACGGTGAATATAAGAAATTTATAGTAACTGACAGTAAGCGACGGGAAATTAGAGTAGCGGATATTAGGGATAGAGTTGTTCATCGTTTGCTTTATGAATATTTGTATCAAATTTATGACAAAACTTTTATTTATGATGTCTGGTCGTGTAGGGAAAACAAGGGACTGCTTGGAGCGATTGAAAGAGCCCAGAGATTTATAAGCAAATATCCAAATTCTTTTATTTGGCGGTCGGATATTAAGAAGTTTTTTGATAATATTGATCAGCAAACTTTAATAGAAGTACTTTGTTTGAGAATAAAAGAC
Organism: Patescibacteria group bacterium; assembly: GCA_042577045.1. Classification (GTDB taxonomy): domain Bacteria; phylum Patescibacteriota; class Minisyncoccia; order JAHISW01; family Tagabacteraceae; genus JBHPEK01. The sequence continues at coordinate 26,774 of JBHPEK010000006.1, read as the reverse complement.
ATCAAAGCAATTAATATTTTAAAAGAAGTGATTAAAAGTTATTCTCTACACAAGGGTATTCCAATTGGGAATTTAACTAGTCAGATTTTTGCCAATATCTATCTTAACGAATTAGATAGATTATTAAAACATACAATCAAACCACAAGCATATTTACGCTATGGCGATGATTTTATCATTATATCAGAAAATTTAGATCAATTAAAACAAGATAGAGTGAAAATAATTAAATTTATCAAAGGAAGATTACGATTGGAAATTAACATTAAAAATGATATTATAATAAAAGCAAAGTGGGGATTAAAATTTTTGGGAGTTTGGATATTTCCTAGAGGCAGAAAATTAAATAAGCGAAATTGGCAACGGGCAAAAGATAAATTAAACCATAAAAATATTTCTAGTTACAGTGGATTAGTAAAACAACATAGCAAAGAAAAAAGAATTAAGGAATTTAATTGGCTAGTTTTAGAAAAATTAAATAACGAATTATAAGCATGGAAAATAATTTTGAACAATTTAATAAGCAGAGTGTAGACAAAGAAGAAGATGAAAAGCCATTTCAAGAAGAAAGTCCAGAGCAAAAAGAAGAAACTACAAAAGAGCTAGAAGAATATCAAAGAGAAGGCCAAGAAATGATTGATTCTTATCATAAATTCTTTATGACTTTTGCTAAAGATGTTTCTTTGGATTTCAAGATGTCTAATGGTTTTTATATTGACCTTGAAAATGGAGAAGTTAATCTGGATACTAAATGGTTCGCCGAAAAAGGGTTTTCCAAAGAACAGATTTTATGGGCTAATTTACATGAACTTTCGCATTTCAGAGATTTAGCTGGTGATTCTGAAAAAATGATGAAAAACTTTGATTATATCAGAGAGCAGGCCAAAAAGACTGGCGCGATAATAATGGACAAGTGGGAAGAAAAATATGGCGCAACTAATCCAGAATTTATAGAAAATCTAAAAAAACAAAGGCCGATTAGTAAGAAGGATACATCTAAAACAATGAATGCAACGGAACAAACGGCCCATAAAATCCATCATACTTTTTATAATATTTTCGATGATATTTATGTTAATAATTTAGTTTCCAGAAAAGCGCCTAAATATGAAAAAGAAGAAAAAGGGGGAGAGGAAATAAAGAAACTTTATTCTCAAAAGCTTTTTCCTAAGACCGATTATTCAAAATTGCCTCGCCATCTGCAGTTTCTCTATAAATTAATAAGAGAGGAAATGGTTTCGAGTGAAAAGGTTGAATTAAGCGATGAGATGGTGGATGTTATGGAAGAAAAAATACAATTTCAGGGTAAGAAATATAAATCTAATGAAATCGTAGATAGTTTTATTAAGCCCATGGGCGAACGCGATACTAAAGCAGGGCAAAGATATTTTGTTTTACAAAAAACTTTAGAGCCAATTTTCGAAGAGTTGCTTGTAAGGGATTTAGCAGAATGGGAACCAGAAAAACCAGAACAACAAAAAAGTAAAGGCGGGGAAGGAGAACCACAGGAAAGTTCTGGTAATCCTTTCGAAGATGATTATCAAGAGTACCAAGAGAATAATCCTGACCAGATAGATCCAGAAGACATTAAGGATTGGATAGATAAACATCAAGAAGACAAAAAGAAAGAGGAAGAGCAAAAAGCAAAAGAAAAAGAAGAAAAGAATAAATCTTCTGAAGAAAAAGCCAAAGAGTCGCAGAATAAAATGGATCAAGAGCTGTGTCAAAAGCACAATATTAGTAAAGAAACTTTCCAGCAATATAGAAAAATAGAACAGGAAGTGGCACCATATCTGGACGATTTATCTCGACTTTGGCAAAAGATTATTTTTGGCTCAACTAAGAAAATTGAAAGAGGTATGGAAGGATATTTTAAATCTGGAATCGAACTAGATATTCCAAAAGTTATTGAGGAATTTCCAAAAATCCAAAAGGGCGAATTAGAAGAAACAAGGATATTTAAGAAAATGACTCAGAAAGAAGTTTTAATCCAAAAGCCAGAACTCATTCGATTGCGACTAGTTGGTGATATGTCTGGTTCAATGAATGAGGCAAAAAGACATACTCTCCAGCAATGCTTTGTTTTACTTTTATCATCTTTGCGTGAATTCAATACTTATCTTAATCTGACTCGTTCTCAGACCAAATCAAAACTAGAAGTGGATACCGAGGCATGGATATTTGGTAGTAGTATTGAAAAAGTGAAAAGATTACGAAGTGAAACTAATTATGATGATGAGCAGGTAGAAACAATTAAAATTTTTGAAAAATTACAAAAGACTATTGGTACAACTTGTGATCATAAGGTCTTGGAAGCTATTTTAGAATCTTTAACTTCCGAAGACAAAGAAAGAATTGGACAGGAAAAAATAATGGAAATGGTTTTTGAAATTACCGATGGTGGTGCAGACGAAGAAAGTAGTACCAGAGACGCAGTCAATAAATTAGTTGAAAGTGGCGTTATCGCTAGAGCTTTTCAAATAGGGAAGGTAGATGAAGAGGAGAAAAGAACTTTTAATAATGTTTGGAATAAAAACAGAGAGGAAAAACTTGGCGAAATCGTGGGTGAAAAAATAGAAAATCTTTTACCAGCCGTAACAGAATTGCTTAAAAAATATTTAAGCAATGTAAAATTATAATAACTATGTCCAAATCAGAATGTGAACAAGTCCAACAAGAATACCAAGAATTAAAGACTCTTAAAACAGAGTTTGATTTAGAATACCAGAAAGCAGTTGAAACAGGAGATCTAAATAGAGCCAAGGAATTAAAGCAAGAATTAGAACAGAAAAGAGATATTCTTTCATCTAAACTCTGGATATTTGAATCATTACCTCAAAAAGAACTCAGGGAACAGTATCAGAGTCAAATGGATCTTTACAAAGAAAGAGGGTTCTTAGAAACTCTTTCCAGTGGACAAGAGGGGATAAAAGATGAAAAAGATAATGAATATCCTATTCCAGACATTAATGAAGTAATGGTTAAATTAAAATCTAAAGAATTGTTCAAAGAAAAAATTGAAACAATGGAAAATCCCTTTATCCTCATAACTCCCTTTGCCTTGTCCCTAGAAACAATGAAAGATAGCTATGGTCAGCAGATAGAAGAGCATTTTGTTGAAGAGAGAATTGAAGGAGATAGAAGAATACCAGATAAAGATAAAACTAAACTTTTTGGTCTTGACCAAGAACCTCTAGAGCTAAGAACAGACAAACAAAACATATATTTTAGTGATTCTCTTAAAACCCTTTCATATTTCCCCGAATGGAAAGAAGAAGGAAATTCTGTTAAAACAATCGGAGGAATGACTAAGAAAGAAGCCATTACTCAAAGAGGAGGTTGGAAGATATCTATTATTGAAAATATCTCCCTAGCCCCAGAAGCAGGTCAGGGAAAAACAATTGAAAAAGAGATTAAAATTAAAGGCAAAACAAAGAAGGTTAAAAGAAAACAAGTTGAAGGTGGTCTTAACACCGCTAAGCAATATGAACTTTTAAAACAACAAAATGAGGAAGGACTTACCCCTGAAGACTGGCTCTCTTTGGCCTTGCTTCACCTTAAAGAAAAGAACACTGTCTTAGATGATGACAGAAAGACAAATTATTATTGTCGTCTTCCTGGAGCTGTTACCTCTGACGTCCGTGTTCCGGTGGCTTTTTGGGGTCGCGACGCTCGGCGGGCCGGCTTGGACAGGGGCGTTCCCGGGTATTCCGATTCTGACTTTGGCGTCCGTGGTGCGGTGAGGGTTTTTTAGAATTTGAGCCTTGATTCTTTCTTGAATTTTAATTCTTAATTCTTAAATTTGATTTTTTAAAATAAGTAAGATAAGATATAATTAAACATATGGAAAAAATATCGCCAGAACAATGGCAAAAAATTGAAGAGAAAACTGATGAAGCTGAATTTGTCGAGAGAAAAAGACAATCAGCTGAAGTTGAGCTATACGAAGAAACCGGTTTAAATAAAGCAGAGCGAGAGAAATTAGGCAAAGATAAAATTTTAGGACAAGAGGATATTGCGGAAATAGTTAATGAATTAGAAAGCGAAAAAGAAGCGTTAGCTCAAGAATCAAAAGAACTCCTTGGGTCTGAAGATTCGCCAGAAAGAACACTTGTTGCTTTACGAAAAGAAAATCTTTGGAAGGCCTTACGCGAAAATAGAAAAATAGAATTAGAAAAAGAACAATTACAAGAAAAAGAGTCTGAATTATTAAAATCTATAAATGAAGCGGAAGAAAAGGGAAAGCCAATTCGAGGCAAATCAACTATTTTAAAAAAAACACGTGACCGTTTAAAGAATATTGAAAACGAAGGTGAAAAACTTTTAGAATCTTCTCCAGAAGCATATTTTGGTCTGCATTTAAAAGAGCTTAAAGAGTATAAAAAGGATTTAACCAAAGGGCAGATTGTAGAAACAGATTATGTTAAGACTCAAGCCGAAGACATTACTACTCATTTACGCGCTTCTAAGCCAGTAATGATTTATGGCCATTTAGGAAGTGGCAAAACAGAATTAGCGATGCATATTGCTAAAAATTATATTGGGAAAGAAGCACTGGTTATTTCTGGTTCCAAGCATACTTCTTTGGCTGAACTTTATGGACATCAGATTTTGTCTATTGATAAGATAAATAAGGAAGAATTAGATGGATTCACTAAAGAAGTTGAACAAAAGTTTCAAGACTGGGTTAAAGAAAATCCCAAAAAAGAAGAAGATGAAAAAAATCGTGCTCATGATAGGATTTTACAGACCTATTTGACTCAATTTAAAAGCGGAACAATCTCTGATTTCTTTTTAGGCCCTATCTACCGGGCTATGGCTGAAGGTCGGCCGGTTATTATTGATGAAATCAATGCCATTCCTCACGAAGTTTTAATCAGTTTGAATCATATTCTAACTAGAAAAGTAGGCGATAAAATTAATGTTCAGCAAAACACTGGAACGCAGGTTGAGGTCAAAGAAGGTTTTGGAGTAATGATGACCGGGAATTTAAATCAAGGGCAAGAAAAATATGTTGAACGACAAGACATGGATCCGGCCTTTCTTTCCCGTCTCTATAAATTAGAATATGATTATTTGCCTCAAAAAACTGAAGGTAGTTTAGAAGATGAGGCAGGCAAAGAAAATGAATTATTCCAGCTTTTACTTGCTGAAATAATGGATAAAAATGGCAATATTGAAGTACCCAGGGGTTCTATTAAAAAGCTTTGGAATTTAGCTAAAGTCGCTCGAGTAACGCAGGATGTTTTTGCTGGAAGAGAAATCTCAAATGCCTATTATTTTCAAGAAGCTGGTGGCCGAGCTGCTAAATATTTACTTAAAGAATCGGTTATGTCTATTAGAGCAACTGAAGATATTTTAGAACAATGGAAAAAAGAAGGGTACGAAAAAGAGCCTGATCATTATATTTGGAAAGAATTTATTTCTCAAAGCACTGTTGCCTCTGATAGGGCCTATTTATATCAGCTCTTAAAGGATCGCTTTAATTTTTTTCAAAGTGAGGGTTGGGAACAAAATCCAGAGTATGGGACTGGTGGAATAGTTAATGTTTTTGACATTAAATCACCCGAAAATCTTTCAGCTGAAAAAGAATTTTTTGGGCCAAGAAGAACAATCGAGTTTGCTTTTGGTGAAGCTTCTAAAAGAACGAAATGGCCAGAAATGGAAGGAGCGATAAAAGAGGGCGTAGAAAGGAATTTTGAAGAATTAGAGGCGCTAGAAGAATTTAAAAATACTTTTAAGGAGGAGCTAGAGGTCTTAGGAAAGGATGTTGGTGTTTTTTGCAACTTATGAAATTTATTGCTGATTTACACATTCATTGACAGGCTGGTACAAATGTGCTAGTCTGTATTTAGATTTGGACACAACTAAGGAGGTTGATATGTTTAATTGGTTTAAGCGAAAGAAATTAAGCATGGAGGTAAGGGAGCTTCTCAATAAAGCAGAAGAGGAGTTAAAAAAAATGGAAGCGGGTGTTGGTTTTTACGCCCGCGATCTTCGGGAAGTTATGGAAGTTGCAGAGGAGCATAACTTTCCTAACAACCTTCGCTCCTTTTTGGAGCAGATAGCAAAACTCCCAGAAGAGAAAAGATATTAAAAAAGACAAAACCGCTATGAAAATGGCGGTTTTTGCATTTCGGAGGTGTTATCCACATATATAAGGTTGTTGAAAATTGGGGAAGGGTGGTGTAGAATGTCTATACAGTGTCAGATTGTGGATAATACTGTGGATAGTGGGGATAACAATGAATATCTATGTTAATAGGCGAGTTTACACACAATATCGACGTCAAGAAGCGCATAGCTATACCTTCTAAGTTTAGAAAGGATCTTGGCAAAAGAGCAGTTGTTACCAGAGGTTTGGATAACTGTCTTTTTGTTTATCCCATGAATGAGTGGGAAAAGGTTGCTGAGAAATTAAGTACATTACCAATGGGTCAAGCAGATAATAGGAATTTTGCTAGATTGTTTTTGGCGGGCGCCGTAGATGTTTCGTTAGATTCTATGGGTAGAATTTTAGTTCCTGATTATTTAAAAAAATTTGCTGGATTGAAAGATAAGGTAGTAATTACTGGTGTTCACAAAAAACTAGAAATTTGGGATGAAAAATCGTGGGAGAAATATAAAGAGGAAATGGAAAAACAGACTGACATTTTGGCAGAAAAATTGGGAGAGGTTGGAGTGTATTAAAACGAGAATTAAGTATTAAGTATAAAGTATGACTGGCCACGTTTCAGTATTAATGAAAGAAGTTCTTGAAAATTTAGATCCAAAACCTGGAGATGTTGTTTTGGATGCCACTATCAATGGCGGTGGACATGCCAAAGAGATACTTAAAAAAATAACACCAGAAGGAAAGTTGTTTGGGGTAGAACAAGACTTAGAAATCATAAAAAAATTAAGAATTGAGAATACGGAACTAATAAATGGAAATTTTAGAGATTTAGATAAGTTTGATGTCGACCCACTGGATGCAGCACTTTTTGATTTGGGGATGAGTTCTTTTCAGTTGGAGGAGTCGGGGAGAGGTTTTAGTTTCCAGAAAGATGAGCCACTTCATATGAATTTTAAAATAAATCTTGCGCCAGAAGATCTAACAGCGAAGGAGATTTTAAACACTTGGCCAAAAGAAGACTTATTTGAAATTTTGAAAGAGTATGGAGAAGAGAGGAATTCCAAAAGTATTTCTGAAAACATTGTTAAGACCAGAAAGATGAAAAAGTTTAAGACCACCTTTGACTTGGTGGAAGTTATTAGAGAAAGTGTACCGGAATCTTATACAAAAAATAGACTGAATTTTGCCACAAAAACTTTTCAAGCTTTGCGCATTGCAGTAAATGATGAGCTGAATACTTTAAGTGAGGGAATGGAGAAAGCGTGGAATCTTTTGAAAACTGATGGACGGCTGGTAGTTATTTCTTTTCACTCCCTAGAAGATAGAATTGTTAAAAATTTTATGAGAAGCAAGAAGCAAGAGGGTTTGGGAATTGTTTTAAATAAAAAACCCGTTGAAGCAACAAAGGAAGAAATAAAACAAAACCCAAGAAGTAGAAGTGCAAAACTAAGAGTAATTGTAAAAAAATGAGCATTTTATTAAAAAAAGAAAGGTGGGAAGAATATTCTAAATACTTATTTGGAGTATTGTTTTCCTTTATTTTTATAATAAGTTCGTGCTATATATATTTTATGAATGTGGAGGTTTTAGAATCAGCAGAGAGAAACAAAAATGTTATTAAGCTAAATGAGGTGAAAAGAGAAGTGCAGGGCATGGAGATTTCCTACTTAGATAAATTTGAAAAACTAAACGTATCTTATGCGGAGTTACTTGGTTTTATTGAGGCGGAGCCAGTTGGCTATATTTATGTACAGAAATCGATGGCTCAAGTCGTGGATTATGATTAGGGAAGCAACTAATTTTAAATGGAGAATCTGGTGTATTTGCCTGATTTTTTTTGTTTTAGGGGTGATTCTTGTGACGCGTTTATTTATTATTCAAGTTCGTGGTCACGATGTTTATGCTAGTCGGCTTGATAGGCAATATACTCCAAATAGTTCGAGTGAGGCTATAGCGGTTCGCGGAAATATTTATTTTGAGGAGAAGGGCGGAGATATTATTTCGGCGGCAACCGTGAAAGAAAGTTTTTTTGTGGAGATAAATCCAAGCTTGATTGAAAAACCAGATATTATTTGTGAAAAAATTAATGAGGTTGTACCTTTAGACAAAGAAATGTGTGAGGCTCAGGCCAGAAAAGAAGATGATAGCTATGAAATAGTTTTAGATAAAATTAGTTTTGAAGAAGCTGAAAAAATTAAAAAAATTGGCAAAGTTGGTCTTTATGCTCCTGCCAAATCCCTTCGTTTTTACCCGGGAGGTTCTCTGGCTTCACAAGTTCTAGGATTTGTTGGTTACAAGGGAGACACTTTGCTTGGCCGATACGGTTTGGAACAGTACTACGAAGATGTCTTAAGAGGCAAAAAAGAAAGCTTGAACGAAGGTGGTTCTTTTGCTTCGCTTTTTTGGGATCTTGGTAGGGATTTTTTGGGAGACGAAGTACTGGTTGGTCATGATGTTATTTTAACTATTGAACCAAGAGTTCAGAGTCTTTTGGAAAACGCCCTAGCAGAGATTGTAGAAGAGTGGGATGCTGATAGTGCAGGGGGTCTTATTATTGACCCACAGACTGGGGTTATTCTTGCGATGTCTGGAAAGCCAGATTTTAACCCCAACGAATATGGTAAGGTGGAAGATATCTCTTATTTTAGAAATCCTTTAGTTTCAAGTATTTTTGAAATGGGTTCGATAATGAAACCCCTAACATTGGCTTCTTCCATGGATGCTGGTAAGATTACAGCAGAAACAACCTATTATGATAGTGGTTATGTTGTTTTTAATAACAAAAGGATTGAAAACTACGACGGAAAAGCTCGTGGGCGGGTAGATATGCAAGCTGTTTTAAGTGAGTCTTTGAACACTGGAGCTGTTTTTGCTATGCAGGAGTTAGGAAAAAAGAATTTCCTTGATTATTTAAAGAGTTTTGGTTTTGATGAAACTACGGGGATAGATTTACCAGATGAGGTTGAAGGTAAGATATCTAATCTTGATTCTATGAGAGATATTGAGTATGCGACAGCTTCTTTTGGACACGGCATAGCGGTGAGCCCTATTGAGTTTGCGATGGCAGTTTCTAGTTTGGCTAATGGTGGTTATCTTATGGAGCCAAGTGTTGTTAAAAAGATTCAGGTTGATGGTGGGCAAGACAGCGTAACTGAACCAATTACCAGAAGGCAGGTTTTGAAAAGTGAAACCACAAAAGAAATTACCCGGATGCTTGTTGAGGTGGTAGATGATGCTTTGTTGGGAGGTACTGTGAAATTGGATAGATATTCACTAGCCGCCAAAACAGGAACAGCTCAACTAAACAAACCAATACTTGAGGGCGGAGGATATTATGACGACCAGTATTTTCATTCCTTTTTTGGGTACGGTCCGGCTTCTGATTCTAAGTTTTTAATATTTCTTTATGTAAAAAAACCACAGGGAGTACGGTATGCTTCAGAAACATTAACGGAGCCCTTTATTGATTTAATGAAGTTTTTGTTTAATTATTATCAGATACCACCAGATAGATGATAAAACAAATTTTCAAAAAAATAATAGTATTTATAATTACCTTAGAAGCTAGGCTTGTTTTGTGGAGACATAAACCAAAGATAGTTGCTGTTACTGGAAGTGTTGGAAAGACCTCAACTAAGGATGCTATTGCCGCCATTCTTTCCAGAAATTTTGAGGTTCGAAAAAGTCAGAAAAGTTTTAACAGTGAGATTGGAGTACCTTTGGTTATTTTGGGTTGCGAGAATGCTTGGCTAAATCCCATTAAATGGATTTTAAATATTTTCAGAGGTGTGGCAGTCTTCATAAAGAAAGGTTTTCCAGAGTGGCTTGTTTTGGAGATGGGGGTAGAGAGGCCGGGTGATATGAAGAAATTGATGTCGTTTGTTAAACCCAATATTGCTGTTGTTACCGCTTTGGCTGAAATACCGTCGCACGTTGAATTTTTTGCTGGCCCCAAAGAGTTGGCTTGTGAAAAAGAAAAGGTGCTTAAAAATTTAAAAGAAGGAGATTTTGCAATTTTAAATAGTGACGATGAGGCAGTTTTTGACTTGAAGAAAAAAACTAAGGCAAACGTTATTACTTTCGGTTTTGGCGAGGACTCTGAAATAGTTGCTTCTAATTATAGAATTGTGCCCAAGGGTATTAGTTTTAAAGTAGATTATCGTGGAGTAAGTATTCCAATCCGTCTTAATGGAGTTTTGGGCAAACATCATATCTATTCAGTTCTGGCCTCTTTGGCTGTTGGTAGCGTGGTAAATATGAATTTTGTAGATATGTCTGAAGTTCTCTTTAATTATCAATCTCCACCAGGGAGACTTAATTTAATTGATGGGATTAAAGGCAGTCTTGTTTTAGATGATACTTACAATTCTTCTCCACTGGCTTTGCGAGCAGCTTTGGAAACCATGAAAGAGATTCCTGCGCAGAGGAAAATTGTTATCTTGGGCGACATGTTGGAGCTTGGCAAGTATACTATTGAGGCGCACAGGTCTATGGCTAAACACATCATTGATTCCGGCACAAAGATTGTCTTTACTGTGGGCCCGCGAGCGAGGTTTATTTCAGAGGCATTAAAAGAAAACAATTTTGAAAAGGAGAATATATTTGAATTTTCAAATTCTACGGAGCCATTGGCTAATCTGGACGGTTTAATAAAAGAAGGCGATTTAATCTTGGTAAAAGGATCGCAGTCTATGCGGATGGAAAAAATCGTAGAAGAAATTATGGCTGAACCAGAGAGAAAAGCAGAATTACTTGTGCGCCAAGAAAAGGCGTGGTTGAATAAATAGCCAGGATAGGTCCCATCGTCTAACGGTTAGGACGCCACTCTCTCAAGGTGGAAATCGGGGTTCGATTCCCCGTGGGACCACAAAATCTTAAGTTTTGAAGCGACAGCTTCAGGGCTTTTGATTTTGTAGGTACTACGGGGATGAGAAAAGCTTTTGAGCTTCGCCGAAGGCGAGCCAAAAGGTGTACAGAATCTGTAAGATTCGATTCCCCGTGGGACCACAAGTGAATTGTTATATTTTGCATCGACGTCCGACGTCGATGCAGTCGAAATTAGGCTATATTTTGGCCTATTGTAGGAAAACCAAGTAGGGTTTTCATAGAGGGAGGCTGTTTTTGGGTGTTTTCAGGTATCTGTGTGCTGAGAGAGATGGTATCTCTCTCAGTGTCTCCCACAGAATGGGCTGTTTTTATTTGAAATAAACCTTAAAAAATGCAATAATTTTGATATGAAAATATCATCTTATGAAAGGAGGGCCATAGAACAAGCATCAGAGTCGGTATTACTGGGCAGGGCTTTTGATCGTGCCCAAGAATGTTTTGCCGAAGAGGAAATAAATCCTAATGATTTTGTTAAGTTCTATGGTGAAAAAGATGTTCAAAAAAATTTAGAGTGGGTTTCTTGTAGAAAAAAACAATTTGCAGAAAATTCAGCAGGAGATAAGGCTAAAAAAGAATCCGAAATGCAAGCAGTTGTTCTAGAAGCAATTCTTACTGAACAGATAGAATTGAGCAATTGGTTTGGAGAGAAGGCCTGTGCCATAAAATCATCTGAGTATGACGATATTGCTAATGGAGTAGATACTATTCTTGAGTTTGAAAAAGGAGAGAAAGACGAAGTGTTGCCTGTTGTTGCTTTGGACGTTACTTATGGGGACAGGGTGGAGTCTAAAATGCAACGTATTAAAGAAGAAATTGAAATTGATAAGCTGACAGATATTAAATATTTTAAGTCTACTCGCCTAAACAAAAAAGCTAAAGATGGCCTACATAATGTGCCACGCGTGATTGTCGGCGTTGATTCAAAAGCAGCAAAAGAGTTAATTGACTTGTGGATGGATAAAGACAAAAAAGCTTTGGCAGAGCACCCAGTACAACTACAGATTTTAGAACAAACAAGAATGCAGTTAGAGGCATTTGAAATTTTTGCGAGAAAAATAGGCAATGAGAAAAGTGCTGAAATATTAAAAAGGCGACGTGAAATAATTGAAAAAGTTTTAGAAAAAAAAGAGACAGAACTTGGAGTAAATATAGATTTTGAAAATGACAAAGTATTTTCTGCCATAGACAAAGGCCTAATAAACTTCACCAAGTGATTTATGGTATAATGTGTAAATAATGATAGCTGAGCAACAACAAAAATCTTGGCATAGTTTTAGTACTAAAGATGTTTTAAAGGAAGTGGATTCTTCCCCAAGAGGACTTTCTTCTGGCGAAGCAACTCTTCGTCTTGAAAAATATGGAAATAACACTTTTAGTTATAAAGAAAAATTTAGACTTCTCAAGCTTTTTTTAAGACAGATCAAAAGCCCTTTGGTTTTTATTTTGATAATTGCAGGGCTAGTTACTTTATTTTTTAAAGCATATACAGATTCAGTGGTCATCTTAATTGCTGTAACCATCAATACTGCCATTGGTATTTTTCAAGAAGGGAAGGCATCTAAATCTTTTGACAAACTAAGAGACTCTCAAAAAAAGTATGCCACTGTTGTGCGAGAAGGAAAGAAACAGGTAATTCTTGCCGAAAACGTTGTCCCTGGGGACATCTTGGTTGTTTCTGCTGGGGATCAAATTTCAGCTGACGCTCGTATTATTGACGGGAAGGGTTTGGAAATAAACGAAGCAGCTCTAACGGGGGAGTGGATGTCTGACTCTAAAAACAATAGAAAGATAAAATCTGAAACATCATTGGCCGACAGGTCCAATATGTTATATATGGGCACTTTGGTTACAGCTGGGTGGGGAATGGCTGTGGTTGTTTCCACGGGTTTTTATACTGAACTTGGGAAGATAGCAGAATTGATTAGTAAAGAAAAAGCTCCGTTGACAAACTTCCAACAAAATATAAAGAAATTGGCTCACACCCTTAGTTTTATTGTTTTGGGTGCTTTAGTTCTTATTTTTATTGAGGGTATTCTTAGGGGTGAAGAAGTTTCTCAGATGATTTTTACGGCAGTTGCTATTGCTGTGGCTGCAATTCCAGAAGGATTACCTGTGGCAGTTAGCGTGGTGTTAGCTATTGGCATGGAAAGAGTGTTGTCTCGAGGTGGTTTAGTGAAGAAGTTAAATGCTGCTGAAACACTTGGATCAATAGATGTTATTTTAACTGACAAAACAGGAACATTGACACAAGCAATTATGAGGGTCTCTGATATTGTTACTTTAAATTCTGCAATGATTGCCAATAAAAAAAAAGAAGACCTTGATGCAGATTATTTAAAGAAAAATGATGATAAAAGAAAAGTTCTAGAGATGGCCATTTTGTCATCTGGTGGTTTCGTGGAAAATCCTGAAGATAATTTGGCCGATTGGATTGTTCGAGGGCGCCCTATTGAACAAGCGATTATTTTGGCTGGTATGGAGTCTGGATTATATCAACACAAATGCCTAAAAGAAAGGCCTCGTTTAGACTTCTTAGAATTTGAATCTGAAAGGAGGTATTCAGCATCTCTTCATAACTTAAACAAAAGTAAAAAAAGATTTTATTTAGCGGGCGCTCCGGAGTTTCTGTTAGCTCTTTCTACAAAAATTTACAAAAATGGAAAAGAAATAAAACTAACAACAGAACATAAAGAACTCTTGGGCAGTGTCTTGCTCAAACAAGCTTCTTTCGGAGCAAGAATAATTGCCGTTGCTTATAAGGATTCTAATGTTGATGAATTTCCTCGAGATGATGGAAATGAAGAGTATAAAGATTTTGTTTTTGGAGGATTTGTTTTATTTCATGACCCCTTAAGGCCAGATGCTGTATCTTCATTAAGAAAAGCAGAGTTGGCGGGGATTCGCACAGTGATGATGACTGGTGACCACAAAGGAACTGCTAGAAAAATTGGCGAAGAAACAGGAATTTTAAAAAGTCGAGAAAGAATTATTACTGGTGAAATGCTAGAAGAACTTACCGAAAAAGACCTAAAAAGAACCATAGAACATACTTCTATTTTTGCTAGAGTTTTGCCAAAACAGAAACTTCGAGTGGTTAAAGCTTGGCAGGATTGTGGCAAGAATGTCGCCATGACAGGAGACGGTATAAACGACGCCCCTGCTTTGAGAAGGGCGGATATTGGTATTGCGGTAAACTCTGGGACAGAGGTGTCCAAAGAGGCTTCCAATTTAATTCTTTTAAACAATAGTTTTTCGGTAATAATTTCAGCGATAGAGGAAGGAAGAAAGATTTTAGTAAATCTTAGAAAGATTTTAGTATATTTGTTGTCTACGGGTTTTAGTGAGATTATTCTTATTGGGTCTTCTTTGGCTATCGGGCTTCCTTTACCAGTTTTACCGGCTCAAATTTTGTGGACAAATCTTATTGAAGAAGGTTTTATGAACTTTGCTTTTGCCTTTGAGCCTAAGGAAAAGGGGATTATGCGTGCCAAACCAGATTCTTTTTCATCTAAAAATCTTTTTACCAACGAAGGAAAAATACTAATCATTGTTTTGACAATGCTTACTAGCTTGTTTCTGTTGTCTGTATTTTTAATTTCTCATCTTTTGTTAAAAAATCCAATTGAATACACTCGTACGATTGTTTTTGCAGCACTCTCTATCGATTCAATCTTCTTCGCTTTTTCTTTGAAAAACTTTAGAAAACCAATTTGGAAGATTAATATTTTTTCAAACCCTTATTTGATAGTCGCAGTTTTTATTAGTTTTTTGTTTTTGGCCGGTGCATTGTTTATTCCTTCGCTTAGATTTTTACTTTCCCTAGAAAAGCTTGGTGCAGCCAGTCTTTTGGTGGTATCATTTATAGGCTTGTTTAATCTTGGGGTAATTGAAACAGTTAAACATTTTTTGTTTAGTCGAAAAAAAGAAAATAAGATCTAATTATGTTATCTCTATATATAATAATTTTTGTTTTGGCCCTCTTTATTTTGGTGCGTTCCAGTGATTTTTTAATTCGTTCGTTAACAGGACTGGCAAAGCTTTTTAAGTTCTCTGAATATGTAGTCGCCTTCATTTTTATGAGCATGGCTACATCTATCCCAGAGCTTTTTGTGGGGCTTTCTTCTGCCATAAAAAATATCCCAGAGTTTTCTTTAGGAACTGTTTTGGGGTCTAATTTGGTAAACGTTACTTTAATAATCGGTTTGACTGTTTTTTTTGGTAAGGGGCTTCGGATAGATAGCAAGATTTCTAGGAGAAATTTTTGGGTAATTTCTGTTCTTTCCTTTTTTCCATTATTTCTTGCTAGTGATGGGGTGATTTCAAGAGGAGACGGACTTATCTTGTTGCTTCTTTTCATTTTTTATATTTCACAAATTAGCAGGGAGAAAGAATATTTTTCAAAAACTGTTAACAATTTGCCACATAAGGAAACACATCTTGTTGCCAATGTTAAACATCTTACCTATTTTTTTATTGGCGTGGTTCTCCTTATTTTTAGTTCTTTATTGATTGTTTGGTCTGGGCAGGCCATTGCCGAGATGACTACAATTAGCGTTTTGTCTTTTGGTATTATTTTTGTAGCTCTAGGTACGTCCTTGCCAGAGATTGCTTTTGGAATACGCGCTCGATTGTTAAAACACGACTCTATGGTTATTGGAAATTCTTTAGGTAGTAATGCTTTTAATGCCACACTAATTGTGGGGCTGGTAAGCTTGGTTAGACCAATTTATGTAACGGTTTCTTTAAACCTGATTGTCGTTGCTCTTTTTACCTTTTTGGCATTATTATTTTTTAATTTCTTTGTTTTTAGCAAGTCTTTTGTTTCCAGGAAAGAAGGTTTCGTTTTGGTATTAATTTATTTAGCATTTTTAACTTTTGAGTATTTTGAATACTTCGTGTAATATTTAACTTATGAGTTTATCTTATGTCCTTATTTTAGTCGCTGGTGTTTTTGTGGGAGGAGTTCTTACTTGGTTTTTGGTGGGGCGCAAAAAAGAAGATGTGGGAGCTTTCACAATGCTTCAAGACCAACTTAAAGAGATAAGAGGTACACTAGATACAAAATTGGGAGAATCAACTAAATCAATGCAGGATGTAGTCCGCTCCCAGTTCAAGGAATCTCAAGATTTAATAAAAGATATAACCAAAGAAGTTACCGAGGTTAAAGAAGTAAATAAACAAGTTTTTACTGTTACTGAACAACTTCAGAATTTAGAAAAAATATTTAAGAACCAGAAACAAAGAGGAAGTATAGGTGAAGCTGGGCTAGAATTAACGTTGAGTAATATATTACCTCCGTCTTCTTACAAGTTACAGTATGGATTTAAAAATGGAGATATTGTTGATGCGGCGATTGTGGCGAGAGAAGGAATTATTCCAGTTGATGCAAAGTTTTCTTTAGATAATTATTTAAGAATAATGGATGAGGATGATGAAGAAAGAAGGTCACAACTTGAAAAGGATTTTAAAAACGATTTGAAAAAAAGAATTGATGAAACTGCGAAGTACATTAAACCAGAAGAGGGGACATTACCTTTTGCTTTTATGTATATTCCAGCAGAAGCAATCTATTATGATCTGTTGGTGAATGAGGTAGGTGCTATAAAAGTAAATACTCGAAACCTTATAGATTATGCGATGTATGAGAAGAAAGTTATCATTGTTTCTCCTACAACGTTTTCAGCGTACTTATCTTCAGTATTGTATGGTTTTAAGGCTTTCAAAATTGAAGAATCTGCCAAAGAAATTGGAAAAAGAGTGGAGGGCTTAAGAAGACATATTCATAGTTATAGTAGTTATTTTGACAAATTAGGGAATTCATTAAAGACAACGGTGAGCCACTATAACAATGCCGGCAAAGAACTAAAAAAAGTAGACAAAGATGTGCTTAGAATTACTGGGGAGGGTGCAGACGTAGAACCTATGGCGCTAGACAAGCCTGAAGAAGACTAGCTGACATTTGTTAATTCTATTGTTAGTCTTAAATTTAATTTCACCTTATTTTAGCAAATACATACGATCGTATGTATTTGCTAAGACTGTGTTTGTTGGTCTATAATAATAACTATGCCTAGAGGACACGGTGAAATACAAAGAAAAGTCTTATTACTTTTAGTGAGTGGTTTAACCATTGGTCTTTCTGGTTCACCAAAGGTGGCCTTTAAGGTTTTGAAGGGAACTGTTGTGGAATGGGAAAATATAAACAAACAAACTCTAAACCGTGCCATCAACGGTCTCTACAAATCCAAGATGATTAAAGAGAGATACAACAAAGACGGTACCACTACTATTATATTAACAAGTGCAGGAAAGAAAAAAGCACTGACTTACGACTTGCTTAACTTGGAAATTAAAAAACCTCTTAAGGCGTGGGACAAGAAATGGAGGATCGTTTTGTTTGATATTCCTGAGAAGAGAAGAAAAGATCGAGATAGTTTACGTTATTTTTTGAGAGAGCTAGACTTCTTTGAATATCAAAAAAGTGTTTTTGTGCATCCTTACGATTGTGAAAATGAAATAGATTATATAATTGAAAATTTTAAGATTAGAAAATTTGTGCGTTTTGTTGTTGCTGATAAATTAGACAACGAATTACATCTTAAAAAACATTTTAAGTTGCTATAAATCTGTAATTGTTGTTTGGCCATGATTATTTATTACTCAGCATTTACATACGATCGTAAGTAAATGCTGAGAATGTTTGGGTTTGGGTCTGTTTGGTTAATTTTTGTTGATACGTCAATTGACACGTTAAAATTTAGGAAACCCTAATAAATGTATGAAATTTGTTGGGGTTTTATTTTTTTATTGCATTTTT
This sequence comes from Patescibacteria group bacterium, assembly GCA_042577045.1. Taxonomy (GTDB): domain Bacteria; phylum Patescibacteriota; class Minisyncoccia; order JAHISW01; family Tagabacteraceae; genus JBHPEK01. The sequence continues at coordinate 8,955 of JBHPEK010000006.1, read as the reverse complement.
TGGAAATTTGTGTAAAATAGGCTGATATGGTTACTGAAACAAAAAAGAAAACTGAAACAAAGACAAAAGTTGTTAAAAAACCCACAATTGCCAAGGCGGTTCCTGTGGTTAGCTTTGCTGTTATTGAGACAGGAGGAAAGCAGTATTTGGTGCGGAAAGGAGACAGACTTAAGATAGAAAAAATAGAAAAACCAGGAAGAGGTTCTATCTTTAGTTTTGATAAGGTTTTACTTTTGTCTAAAGAAAAAGATGTTAAAATTGGTACCCCATATATAGCAGGAGCTAAAGTAAAAGCTCAATGGATTAGTGAAGGAAAGGCGAAGAAAGTTACAAATATCAAGTTTAAATCAAAAACAAGAGAAAGCACTAAAAGTGGGCACAAGCAACCTTATACCGAGGTGCTCATTTCCGATTTTTAAGGGCGTTAACGATAGTTTCTGAATCACTATATTCAAGCTCCGTTCCCGTAGATAAGCCACGTCCAAGTCGGCTTATTTTTAATGGTACTTTTGTGAGTATTGGTTCTAGTATTTTTTCTACGTAGCTAGCGGTGCTTTCGCCCTCGGTGGTAGCACCAAAGGCAAGGATAATTTCTTTGAGTCCATTTTCTGAGACCTCTTTTTTTACTTTTTCAAAAAGTACCCTCATCTTTACTTCTGTTGGTAACTCAGACCCAATTGCAGGTACTAAACCTCCTAAAACAAAATACATTCCTTTGTAAAACCCAGACTTTTCTATATTGTCTAAGTCAACGTTTTTTTCGATCACCAATAAAAGGTTTTTGTCTCTGGTGGAATTACCGCAGATGTGACAAATTTCTTCTTTTCCGTTTTCAAAAAAGCGATTACATTTTTGACAAGTAGAAATTTCTTTTTTTAGTTCTGAAATTAGTTTTGAAAAACCATCTAAAAAATTATTGTTTTTATTTAGAAGTGCGTAAACAAAACGTCGAGCTTGGCGGGAGCCGATGCCAGGTAGTTTTTCGAAGTATTCTGATAATTTTTGAATAGTTCCAGTGGTCATATTAGAATGAGAGTGAACTTGTTTCGTCTTCTTCGACAGCGCTTTCAGTAAGCCCCCTTTCAATACTCATGAAGCTAGTCTTTTGCTGGTTGAAATAGAGGTCAATTTTACCTGTAGGACCGTTTCGATGTTTTTCTATTAAAATTTCAGCGATGTTTTGTTTTGGAGAATCTTTCTTGTATCTATCTTCTCGATAAATAAACATAACAACATCAGCATCTTGTTCAATAGAGCCAGAGTCTCTTAAGTCTGAAAGTCTGGGTACTGGTGGTTGTCTTTGTTCAACGGCCCTAGACAATTGAGAAAGCGCTAAAACGGGGATGTTTAGCTCACGGGCTAGAGATTTTAAAAACCTAGAATTTTCTGTCATCTGCTGTACGGGGCTGTCGTTTTCTCGGCGAGGGGTCATTAGTTGTAGATAATCAACCACCAAAAGACCGATATTGTATTCGGCTTTTAGTCGGCGCGCTTTGGCGCGCATTTGTAAGATGTTGGAAGAGGGGTCGTCGTCTATAAAAATGGGTGCCTTGGCTAATCTAGATAAGGCATCGTTTATTCTGGTAAAATCGTCTTGTTGGGTAAGTTTACCGTTTCTTAGGCGCCAAAGATCGACTTGTGCTTCGGCTGCTAAAATACGATCTACAACTTGGTGGGAAGCCATTTCTAAACTAAATATACCAACTGGAACCCCGTGGCTACAGGCGGCGTTTCGTGCAATGTCTAGAGCTAGAGATGTTTTTCCTATTGATGGTCGAGCAGCAAGAATAATTAGGTCTGATTTTTGGAGACCAGCTAGTTTGTTGTCTAACTCTTCAAAGCCAGTTGGTACTCCACGTATTGCGCCATCTGATTTTTGGAGTTTGTCTATTCGCTCCCAAGTGTCTCCAAGGATATTTTTGAGATGGGTAAATTTTTGAAGTGACACTTTGGCAATTTTAAAAATTCTTTGTTGAGCCAAGTCTAATAAAGAATCAACATCATTATCTTCTTGGTATCCTAAGTCAGAAATGAATTCAGAGGCACCAATGATGTCTCTCAAGACTTTATTTTTGTGGATAATTTCAGCATAGTACTTGGCATTACTGGCAGTAGGGACACTGTTTACTAGTTCGGTTAGGAAAGTTCTACCCCCAATTTGTTCAAGAAGTTTTTTTTCTTTAAGTCGAGCAGAGACAGATAACACATCGATAGGTGAACTGTTTGAGTGTAGATCAAAAACAGCTTCATAAATTATTTTATGAGTATCGTGGTAGAAGTCGTCTGGGCTAATGATGTCGATGACACTCTGGACAGCTTCTGGATGCATCAATACAGCACCAAGTGTAGAAATTTCTGCTTCTAGGTTGTGTGGGGGCAGTCGCATAGTGTCTTTACTATAACAAAGAAAACATCGCTGGTTCAAGCGATGTTTTTGTGTTGAAAAGGGGACAGTGGGGACAATATGTGGACTAGTTTTGGGTTAGGGTTGGGCCTTGCTCTGTGTCTTTCACATTCCACCCCTTTTTTTCTAGTACTTCACGTAGTTGGTCAGATTTTTCATAATTTTTTTCTTGGCGGGCTTGTTCTCTTTCCTTTGCAAGTCTTTTAATGTCTTCTGGAATTTCTACTTTTTTGTTTAGATCAAGGCCAAGCACCTTATCAAATTCTAATGTGGTAGCTAATTTGTCCTCGTTTGGTATATTCTTTTTCAATAGTTTTTGAACAATTGCTAAAGCTTGGGGAGTGTTTAGGTCGTCATTCATTTTTTCTTTAAATAGTTCGGTGTATTCTCGATATGGTTTACCTTTTTTATTTCCCAATTCTTGAACTTGCTCCCTTAATTTTTTTAAACCATTTTTTGCATTTTCTAGTGATTCCCAAGTAAAATTAAGCTTAGTTCTATAGTGTGTGTTTAAAGTAAGATAACGAAAGGCAAGTGGGTCGAAACCCTTTTTTTCAATATCTTCTAGTGTGTAGAAATTGCCAAGAGATTTGGACATTTTTTTGTTCTCCACTAAAAGATGTTCTCCTTCTATCCAATACTTGGCAAACTCTTTTCCAGTGACGGCTTCAGATTGAGCAATCTCATTTTCGTGATGGGGGAATATTAGGTCTACTGCACCGGCGTGGATATCAAAAGTTTTTCCTAACTCTTTTATACTCATGGCCGAACACTCTATGTGCCAACCAGGTCGTCCTTTTCCAAAAGGTGCTTCCCAAGAAAGTTCATCCTTTTTTGTGGTTTTCCACAAAACAAAATCTCCGGCATTTTTTTTGTCGTATTCATCACTATCTACACGCGCACCATGTTTTAAATTTTTCTTATCAAGCCCCGATAGTTTACCGTATTTTTCAAACTTAGAAATATCGAAATAAATAGATCCATCTTCGCTTTGATAGGCAAAACCCTTCTTAAGAAGCTTGGAAACCATTTTAATTATTTGCTTGATGTATTTGATGGCTTGAGGATATTTGTTTGCTGGAGAGATGTTTAGTTTCTTGATATCAGTAAAAAAGAGATCGATATAGGGTTGAGTGACTTCTTGAAGAGTTTTGTTTTCTGCCTGCATTTTCTTGATAATCTTATCTTCCACATCGGTAATGTTCATGATGTGTTTTACTTTGTAGTTATTCAGCTCTAGAGTCTTTTTTAAAACATCTTCAAAAATATATGTTCGTAAATTACCAATGTGGATGCGATCGTAAACAGTGGGGCCACAGGTATATAAGCCTACCTGTCGATTTTTTAGGGGCTTGAAGAGTTCTTTTGTTCGTGTCAGGTAATTGTATAAATGAAGCATAAATTTCTACAGCCATCCTTTTTTCTTGAAAATCGCAAACATTCCAAATGTAGCGGTAATCATTGCTACGGTTATTATCCAGAAATCACCCCTTGCGCCGATAATTGGTGTATGGACGGTATTCATTCCAAAAACACCAGACAAAAGCATTAATGGAAAGGTAATGAAGGCCATGATAGTTAGGGTTTTCATAATTTCATTAGTTTTGGTGGACAGAAGAGATTCGTTTGTTTGGTGAAGAGTTTCAGTGGTTTCTTTACTGTTTTGGAGAAGGGCCCTAATTTTAGAGTGTTCACCAATTAAAGCGCTTAGTTTGTTGCCAAATTCTTTTTCAAAAAACCCATCGTGATTGTTATCTTTAAAAGCTTGTTCAAAGGAAGACAAAACATCTCCATGCAGATAGAACGACCTTTGAAAATCCAAGATGTCTCTTTTTAGAAAAGAAATTTCTTTTACATTTTCTTTCTCTTTTCCACCAAAAATTCCTTCTTCTACTTTTGTGGTCTTAATGTAAATTTTGTCTAATTGTTGGGATGAAAAGTTGTACAATTCTTTAAGAATATTCAGAGACAATGTGGTTGCTTTGGCACTTTCAAATAGTTTTTCTTTAAAGTCTTCTTTATTTTGTGCGTTCTTGATAAATTTTTCTAGAGGCAAGAAATGGTCGTATTGAACCGTGATCAGAAAATCTTTTCCAATTACAAAGTCTAATTCACATTCGTGGCTTTGGTTTAGAGATTGGAAGTGTAAAACAAAGTATAGATTTTCTTCATAGACATCTACTTTTGGCCTCATGGTGAGACTGGTAAGTTCCTCGGCGATGAGTGAATGAATTGGATATTCTTTAGCTAGTTCGTGGATTTCTTTTGCGCTAGGAGACAAAAGATTTATCCAGGTTAAGTTGTTGTGCTTGATAGTTGTGTTCATGTTTAGTATTATTATTTTATATCTTTATATTATATCATATGTTTAATTTTATAAAAAAGTCTTTTCCTTCTGGGGTTTTCGCGGCTATCATTATAGCTGTCTTTTTTGCCGGTGTCTTTTTGGGTTATCAAAACAGGCCAGAAGTTGACAAAATAACATCTCTTTTGAACAAAGAAGACCTTATGGTTTTAAATAATGAACAACAGTTTGACTTTAGTTCTTTTTGGAAAACATGGAGTGCTGTTCAAGAAAAATATGTTTCAAATGATGAATTAGATAAACAAGAAATGATTTGGGGGTCTATTGCTGGTTTGGTGGCTTCTTTAGATGATCCATACAGTGTATTTTTTCCTCCCAAGGAATCAGAAATTTTTGAAAGTACGGTTCGAGGAGATTTTGAAGGAGTTGGAATGGAGATTGGGGCTCGGGATGGAATTTTGACGGTTGTTTCTCCACTAAAAGGAACCCCTGCGCATCGTGCAGGAATGAAGGCGGGGGACAAGGTTTTAAAAATTGAAGAAATATTTACTTCGGATTTAACTATTGACGAAGCAGTTCAGTTGATCAGGGGTGAGAGGGGGACAAAAGTAACACTTACTGTTTTGAGAGAAGAAATAGAGGAACCTTTTCAGGTAGAAATTACCAGAGACAGAATAAACATACCGGTTATAGAAACATCTATAAAAGACGGTGGGATTTTTGTAATAGAGTTGTATAGTTTTTCTGGTAAGTCTACGGATTCTTTTAGGGGGGCTCTTAGAGAATTTGTTGGGTCTGACACCAATAAGCTAATTCTTGATTTACGAGGAAACGCTGGAGGATATTTAGAGTCTGCCATTGATATTGCTAGTTGGTTTTTACCGATAGGGGAAGTGGTGGCGAGAGAGCAGTTTGGTGACGGAGAAGAACAGCTTTATCGAAGCAAGGGTTATGATATTTTTAAAGATTTGCCGATGGTGATTTTGGTTAACGAAGGTTCGGCCTCGGCTTCAGAGATTGTGGCCGGAGCTTTAAGAGAGCATGGCAAGGCAACATTGATAGGGAAGAAGACTTACGGAAAAGGTTCTGTGCAGGAATTAATTCCAATTGCAAACGGTAGTTCGATTAAACTAACTATTGCTAGGTGGTTGACACCAGAAGGCGTCTCTATTTCTAAAAATGGACTAGAACCAGACATAGAAGTGGAGTATTCAATAGAAGAGTTTGAGGCGGGTCTTGATCCGCAAATGGACAAAGCGATAGAGGTGTTGACAAATAATTAGATTTAACTTATACATATAAACATGGAGCAAAGATTATTTCATTATGAATACGGCACAAAACTTAACCCAGCCACATCTGGAGGTGTTTGGTATTGTTGGGACGATCTTTGTGTTTTATCTATGAAATAAAAAAACTTATATTTTGAACATAAAAACCGTTCCAACAATAGTGCTGGGGCGGTTTTTTATGATCTTTAACAATGAAATAGAGGGGGAACGATCATGACAGATAAGAAACTTGTAAGGATATTGGTAGGAGACGATGAAATTGAAGATTACGCCCAAAGGTATTTCTCGGAGTTTTCTGGAGTAGAGTTTGATTTTGTGGATAATCCAGAAGACTTAGTAGAAAAAGCAAATTTAGAGCATTATCCAATTGTTGTAACAGACTTGACATATATAAGTGAAGAAAAAGGGCGGCGTCTGGCAGGTTTCGATGTATTAGAAGCACTCAGAGACTATGGTGCAGTAAAAATTCTATGGACAGGAGATAGTGAAGATAATAGACAAAAGGCTCAATCCTTGGGTGCAACATTGGTAGCCAAGAGGGACATTACTTCTTATTTAAAAAGTTTGTTAGAAAAGATGAACGGAGTTGATGATTAGCAGATTATGTGCTAATTTTGACTTGAAATTGAAATAACAACGGGAGGTAAGAATTATGAGCGAAGATGGAAAACAGAAACATGGAAAATGGTATTTTTCATACACATATGTAACTCTGAAAAATTTTGGCGCAATAGGAATGTCTCAAGACGATGCTGAAAAAGAAATCGAGCTGGAAGCATTAAACGAGGAAGATGCCAACGCCGAAGCACATGGTATTTGGGAAATCATGGGGGAGTTGATTGAAAAAAAGGATTATGAGAAACTTAGACCATATCTTCCCATCATGGCAATGCCGGGAGGTTCGTTTAAAGGTGCATGCGTTCATTTTAGAGTTTATCCGGTATGGGCAACGAGAAAGTTGTCAGAATAGAAAACAAACCCCCGCCAACATCTGATAAAGTTGTGGCGGGGGTTTTTGCTTTTTTCCCGAAATCCGATTTCGGGAAAAAGGTGTTGACATGGGGAGAAAAATGTTGTAAAATGGCCATAGAATTACGGAGAACTGAAAATGAACTGAAAATTGACAATAATATAAAAAAAAAGAAGAGAGGAGGTTTGATATGACAAGAGAATTGGTGTTGTTGAGTTCTAGAATAAAGTTAAGGCCAATACGAATGAGGGACGCTGAAAAGATCGTAGAATGTGTAAACGAGCCGGGTGTGTTGGAAAAACTAAAATATTTTTCTTTTTTCCAAGAATCGTTAACTCTTAAAAAAGAGAGAAGATATATTGGGAGAATGAAGGACTTAGCAAATAATCAGATTTATGTGATTGAAACATCTTGTGGTGAGCTTGTTGGAACAATCGGTTTACACGAGATTGATAGGTTCAATAACAATCTTCGTTTAGGAATTATTATTTTCAACAGTCGTTTTGTGCGACAAGGATATGCGAAAGAGGCCATAGGTGCAATTCTACCTTTTGTCTTTGATCGCTTGAGAATGAACAAAATTTATCTAACTGCTCGGGTTGATAATGATTTAGCAATTCGCATTTATACAAAGTTAGGATTTCAGAAAGAAGGAGTCCTTCGCGAAGAATATTGCGTTGGGGAGGGCCAATACCTAGATCTGCAAAGAATGTCAATCCTAAAATCTGAATGGGAGGAAAGGTTAAGTGAGTAAAGAAATAAGAGTAGCGATTAATGGGTTCGGTAGGATTGGGAGATTGGTTTATCGAATTGCTTCTGAAAATCCAAACGTCAAAATCGTGTTGGTCAATGATTTGGCAGAAAAGGAATCTTTGCTGTATAACTTGCGAGATGATTCTGTTCATGGAAGGTTTTTGCCCAAAAAAGACGATGTGGTTAGTTTTTTTCGGGAAAGAGATCCAGAAAGGCTTGAGTTGGGAGAATTTGGTGTTGATGTTGTTATCGAAGCAACCGGTATGTTTACCACAAGAGAGGATCTAGAAAAGCATCTTAGGGCCGGCGCCAAAAAAGTTATTTTAACTGCGCCAGTAGAGACGTCTGAAGATGAATATAGATACAGTAGTCGAGTTGTGGACATGATAGAGCATATTGGATAAAAGAAAAATAAAAGGGGACTGGAAACGGTCTCCTTTTTGACGTTTGGATAGGGTGGGTATTGCAAAAAAACTACTTTTATTGTATAAGTTTACTTACTTACTTAACGAATGTTCGTTGAAAACTTGTTGTAGGAGGTGTACATGATCAGAAACCGTAAGAAATTAGAAGAATTCTTGATCAAAAGATCCAGAGAATTGGCAACTGGTTGTAATAGGGTTTTTGTGGCTGTATCTGGTGGAGTTGATTCTTCATTAGTTGTAGCAATTTTGTGTAAAGCGTTTGGCCCAGAAAATGTAGTTGGGTTGTATCGTGATATACAAAATGACAAGAAGCACAAACAAGACGTTGAATTGCTTAAAGAAAAATTTGGTTTTAAGTTAATCTCTCTTGACCTTAATGATTTATATGACGAATTGCTTGAAAAAATGAAACAGCAGTTTGATGTAAATGGTTTAGAGTGGGACGGTTCTGGCTTTACAAGTGCTTATGCAAGTTTGAAATCCCGTTTTACAACTCCTTTATCTGGTTTTATTTCTAAGGCAATTGATAACGGAAATGGAAGAATATTTGGAACAGGTAATGGAGAAGAAGATGGATATTTGCGATATTTTGATAAATACGGAGACGGGGCGGTGGACAACAATATTTTGGCTGGTCTTAATAAGGCCGAGGTACGACAATTGGCAGGGTTTATGGGGGTTCCGAAAAATATTATCACCAAGTTGCCGAGCGCTGATCTTGAAGGAAGCGGCGATGAACATAATGACGAGGGTCAGCTTACAGAGTGGGCCAAAGACTTGGGATATAACATTAAAATATCTTATGG